>CBDUMB010000017.1:0-15858 GCA_965368205.1 uncultured Pseudomonadaceae bacterium
GAATTCTCAACTTTTCATTTTTACGCCGGGCGGAGACATCCAACTGCAACGAATGCCGTGCTTCAAAATTTTCCAGCTGAGCCAGTAACGACTCTGACAGTTCATCATCCATTTCTGCATAGTCGTCAATTAAGGGTTCTTGACTCATGTTTAGCATCCAAAAAAGGCAGGCTGCACCTTACAGATCGCACCTGCCAAGGGACTTTCAGGGCTGTTCTGCGCTGCTTACCAGCGCGGACAGAACAAATTTTTAATCGCTTTTTAACAAACAATAAATCAATATTTACTGGCCGTTTTAATAAATTCTGCTTATGGATATTGAACTGATACGCACCTTTCTCGAGGTACACCGAACCCGTCATTTCGCACGTGCATCGGAAAATTTATTTGTCACCCAGGCTGCTGTCAGTGCCCGCATCAAGCAGTTGGAAGGGATACTGGGGCAAGCGCTCTTCACGCGTGAACGGAACAATATTCAACTCACGCTGGCTGGCCATCAACTCCTACCCCACGCCGAGGCGATGCTGGCGTCCTGGTCTCGAGCCATGCTGGCGACGCGCCACACGGGTGCAGCCGAGGTGCTTATCGCGCGGGGCTGTCTACCCAGTTTGCGCGAAATATATCTGGATAACTGGCTGGCCGATCTCCGTCAACCAGACGCCGCCCCCAATGCCCGCCTGCAGATCGAGTCCCTGGGCAGCCTCGAAATCGTTCGTCGCATCCGAGACCGCTCTCTGGATCTGGGCATTGTTTACGAACCTCCCAGGGCACCGGACCTCAGCCACATAAAACTCACGGATTTTGAACTGCTGCTGGTCACCACCGCGAAGGATGCCCAGGTGGATACAGAAGCTTCAAACTATATTCTGGTCGACTGGGGCAATTCGGTCATTGCCGCGCAGGAAGCTGAACGTGAGGCTGCGCCGAACCTCTGGTTAAAAACAGACTCTCCAATGTCAGCCTATCAGTTACTGCTGCGCCATGGGGGCAGCAGTTACCTTGCCAGCCCGATGGTTGAGACAGACCTGGCAGAGCAGCGCATTTACGCGGTACAAAATGCGCCCACATTTCAGCGCAGTGTCTATGTCGTGGGCCTGACCGACACCATTGAAGGCAAAACCGCTGCGCTGATTGAAAGCCTGCAGCAGGTCGTATTATAACGCCGGCAACAAGTAACGGTTTTTCTCACGCTCAACATCGGTAAAATCAGATCTACCATTTGCCGCGAATCCAGGCACACTACGCTGCTGTGAAAACCAGCACTTTACAAAGCACCCCCACAAACCGATTGAGCCGACTACGGTATCTGTTGGTCGGTGTGCTGCTGGTGTTTGCCGCCAGTCAGACCCTGGCGCAGCAACATTTTCATTCCGCAGATGATCTGAATACCTGCGTCATCTGTGCGCACGGCGATCACAGCCCGATTGCAAATACCGCTTCGGTAAACGAGCCCACACTCAGTTACCTGGACGTCTGGAGCATCACCTCCCAGGCACACATTGCGCCTTCTGACCGCTGGCCGGCTTTTCAGTCCCGTGCCCCACCTTTGATCTAACAACTAAAAACGTAAATTTATTTATCTTGTGCGATCGCGGAAGCCGCAATCGCCGTTGTTAGGAATTTCAAATGAAAGTTAGAGTAATAGCGCCCGGCATGGGCGTGAGTTTGCTTGCGGCCAGCTTGACCAGCTTCGCAAGCCCGGCCGAGTTCGAGAAATCGAACCCCGAAGTGATAGAGGAAATGGTTGTCATCGCACACCCTCTTAGTGGTGAGGGACTGTCTCAGGCCAGCAAGGTCCTGCAGGGCAAAGAACTGGAGCGAAAGTTTGCTGCCAACATCGGCGCCACCCTCGCCCAGGAACCCGGTATACACTCGGCGCAATTTGGCAGTGCTGTTGGCCGTCCGGTTATTCACGGACTTGGCGGCCCACGCGTGCGCATCATGGAAGACCGTATCGATACATTAGATGTATCTGTCACCAGTGCTGACCACGCAGTGAGCGTAGAGCCCTTTATAGCGGATCGGGTCGAAGTGCTTAAGGGTTCAAGCACCCTGCTCTATGGATCCGGCGCAATCGGTGGTGTGGTCGACGTACACACCGGTCGTATTCCGCACTTTCTTAGTGACCAGCCAATCAGCGGCGGCATCGAGAGCCGCTACAACGACAATACCCAGGGAAATACGACCTCTGCAAAATTAAACGGTAGTTTTGGTCAGATCGCCTGGCATCTGGACGGCACGTGGAAAGATGGTGATGACTATGAAATTCCTGGTTTCGCAGAATCCGCCCGCCTTCGAGCTTTGGAGGCTGAAGAAGAAGGTGAGGGTGGAGAAGACGAAGCCCGCGGCACATTGCCGGGCAGCGCATTTGATGCCAAGTCTTACGCAGGCGGTCTATCTTATATCGCTGACTGGGGTTTGATTGGCGCATCCGTCAGCCGCTCGGACGCCGAGTATGGTTTGCCTGGAGGACACGGCCATTCTGAAGAGGAAGGCGGTGAAGAAGAGGCAGAAGGCACACCGCTGCTGGACATGGAACAGACCCGCACCGACGTCGAGCTGGCCATCAAAGATCCGTTTGCAAACTTCACCAGCTTGAATTTCCGCCTGGGTGTCAACGACTACGAACATAAAGAGATTGAACCCAGCGGCGAGGTCGGCTCTGTATTCACCAACAAAGCGTGGGAACTGCGAGGGGAGTTAACCTACGAACAAGCTCGATGGGCGGGCGCATTTGGTCTGCAACATACCGACAGAGAATTCTCTGCTGTGGGTGAAGAAGCCTTTGTGCCACCTGTCGACACAACCGACACCGGGCTGTTCTGGGTGGGCGAACGCGAATTTGAAAACTTCAGTCTGGAAACAGGCGTTAGAATTGGCCGTGTCAGCCACGAACCCAGTGTTGGCCCCGATCAGGACTTTACGCCATTCGCCACATCAATCGGGCTGGTTATACCATTTTCGGATGGCTGGACTTTAGGGTTACTCGCAGACTACTCCTCCCGCGCGCCCGTCGCCGAAGAGCTCTACTCCAATGGGCCTCACCTGGTCACCAATGCATTCGAATTAGGTGATCCGGATCTTGACAGTGAAACAGCAGCCAATCTGTCTGCAACGCTCAGCTATCGCGCTGACACCTGGAGCCTATCCGCAACAACTTACTACACGCGCTTTTCCGACTTTATATATGAACAGTCTAACGGCGATATTGAAGACGGCCTGCCCGTCTTTATTTTCCAACAGGAAGACGCCACCTTTGCGGGGGTTGATCTTGAAGTCTCTGCCCGCGTTGCACAGTGGGACAACGGTGAACTTATGCTGCGCGGCATGTTCGACTGGGTCGACGCGGAAGTTGATGTCTCCGGCAACGATAATCTGCCACGCATTCCACCACTGCGCTATGGATTAGGTGTCGAGACCACTTTTGGTCTGATCACCGCGTCCCTGGACTACCTTACTGTGAATCGACAGAATGATGTTTCAGAGCGGGAGCTGGTGACAGACAGTTACAACGATCTACGCGCCTATATCGGCATGGAGATCCCCGTGGCTGACGGCAGCCTCAACCTGTTTGTCAACGGTAAAAATCTGACTGACGATGAGCAGCGATATCACACGTCTTTTATCAAAGACTTCGCCCCGGCACCGGGACGAACCATTGAAGCGGGCGTTCGCTTTATCTTCTAAGGTCTGATGAGCTGACAGGCCAGGACCACAATCCTGGCCTGCACGGCTCGCTTTCTAATCCAGATCGCTGGCGCTGTGGCGCTCGATCACCTGCTCTTCTTCCGGACCCCAGGCTTTATTAACGCGTTTGCCGCGTTTTACCGCTGGCCGCTCATCAATCTGCCGCGCCCACCTTGCAACGTGTGTGTAGGAAGCGGTGTCCAGAAATTCCTGTGCAGAATAAATTTCACCAATCACCAGGTTGCCGTACCACGCGTAGTTCGCCATATCAGCGATGTTGTAGTCATCCCCACACAGGTACTCACGTTCGGCCAGGTTACGATTCAGAACATCAAGCTGACGCTTTACTTCCATTGCAAAACGATTGATCGGATATTCATATTTTTCAGGGGCATAGGCGTAAAAGTGCCCAAAGCCACCACCGAGATATGGGGCACTACCCATCTGCCAGAACAGCCAGGACATACATTCTGCACGCGCGCTTGGATCCGTCGGCAGGAACTCGCCAAATTTTTCAGCCAGGTAAACGAGGATAGCGCCAGACTCAAACACTCGGGTTGGCGGTGACGTTGTTGTATCCAGCAGTGCGGGAATTTTCGAGTTGGGATTAACGGCAACAAAGCCGCTGCTGAATTGGGTGCCTTCACCAATGTTGATGGTGTAGGCGTCGTACTCAGCTCCAGTATGTCCCAGTGCCAGCAGCTCCTCCAGCAACACTGTGACCTTGACGCCATTTGGCGTCGCCAGAGAATAAAGCTGCAGCGGATTATCCCCAACGGGAAGATCCTGGTCATGGGTCGGACCAGCAATAGGGCGGTTGATATTCGCAAAACGGCCACCGCTTTGCGTGTCCCAGGTCCAGACTTTGGGTGGCTCGTAGCCGGAGGATTCAGTCATAGTCGCTTCTTGTAGGTTTAATCACGACAACAGTGTACGAAGATTTTCGACGCTTGCACACGCTGCGCAGATCAACTGCTTTCAAAACTGTCTTTGAAATGTGCGCGACACAGGGATATGTAGCGTTCATTGCCGCCTATCTCAACCTGAGAGCCATCTCGTAGCGCGCGCCCCTGCTCATCCGCGCGGATCACCATGGTGGCTTTTTTGCCACAGTGGCAGATGGCTTTAATCTCCTCGAGATTGTCAGCCCAGGCCAACAGGTACTGGCTACCCACAAACGGTTCGCCCCGAAAATCTGTCCGTAATCCATAAGCCAACACAGGGATTTTCAGCCGATCGACCACCTCACCCAGTTCAAAGACCTGCTGTTTGGTCAAAAACTGTGCTTCGTCAATAAGCACGCAGTGCAGTGTCTGCTGTTGATGATGACCCTCCACTACCGAGAACAGGTTGTCGGAATGCTCGAAGGTCGACGCGGGTGCGTCGATGCCAATCCGTGATGTAACCCGACCTACACCAAAACGGTCATCAAACTCCGGCGTTAGAATCAACGTATGCATGCCCCGCTCACGATAGTTATAGCTGGATTGCAGCAACGCCGTGGATTTACCAGCGTTCATTGATGAGTAATAAAAATACAGTTTGGCCAACGGGTTCTTCAGCATCGCAGCGGGGGCACAAGGGTAGCGGCAAGCATCACCAGAACGCAAAAATACTTGCGTCCCACCCCTGCTGGCGTTCATGGTTTCATTTAACAGAACCCTCACACTTACAGCGCAGGTGAACGTGCAACAGCTCAGAATCGAATTCCCGAACACACAAGGTGAACAACTCAGCGCCGCGCTGACTCTACCAGCACAGCCAGAACCACGCGGCTATGTGCTGTTTGCCCACTGCTTTACCTGTGGCAAAAACATATTCGCGGCATCGCGCATCAGCAAAGCACTTACCGCCCACGGCTTTGCTGTATTGCGCTTTGATTTTACCGGCCTGGGTAACTCCGAAGGTGATTTTGCCAACACCAATTTCTCTTCCAACGTTGAGGATCTGCTTGCGGCGGCAGATTACTTACGCACTTCGTACAGCGCACCGGTCCTGATGGTCGGCCATAGCCTAGGTGGCGCAGCGGTGCTGGCAGCGGCAGAGTTTGTTCCCGAATGTCGGGCGGTGTGCACGATAGGGGCACCGTCAACGCCCGCACACCTGTTACAGACCCTTGAAAAAGATACCTCAGCAACAATCCCAAGCTACAGCCTTACGGTGGGTCAACGATCTTTCCCGATCCAGCAGCAGTTTGTTACCGACCTGACCGACGCAAAGGTGACTGAAAAGCTGTCGCAGTTAAAACGTGCACTGCTGGTTCTGCATGCCCCACTGGATGAGGTTGTATCCATCGACGAAGCCAGCAAGATTTTCCAGCATGCTAAACACCCCAAGAGTTTTGTTTCGTTAGACGGTGCAGACCACCTCGTATCGCGACCTGAAGATGCAGAATACGTCGCAGACGTGATTGCCGCCTGGGCAAAACGCTATATCCCCCTGGCGAGCGACAAACAAAGGCAAACCGTTGCAACTGGCCATGTTCTGGTTGGCGAAGCCAACAGAAAATTTCTCCGTCAGATTTCTACTGACGATCACGCGTGGGTGGCAGATGAGCCCAAAAAAGTGGGCGGTGAAAATTTAGGACCAGATCCTTACGAGCATCTTCTGGCCGCGCTGGGCGCCTGCACATCCATGACCATACGCATGTACGCCAACCACAAAAAGATACCGTTAGACGATATAGATATTACGCTCAGCCATAGTCGTGAGCACAGCAAGGATTGTGATGACTGCGATGAGCCGAGCGCACGTTTAGACGTGCTGAGCCGCTCGATCACACTGCAGGGCAACCTCAGTGACGCGCAGCGCACCAGACTGTTGGAAATTGCCGACCGCTGCCCCGTGCACAAAACCCTGGAAGGCGAACTGCGGATACGCACACAGTTATCAGAGTCGAGTTGATAAAAAGGCTATAAGGTTGTTTTCTACCAGGGGTGTTCACTACCGTCGTAGCACCAGAAACGCCCGGACTTGGATTGGTCCAGCTGGGTAATGAGCTGGTAAAGACCCTCAGCGCTTTGCGCCGCGGTGAGGTCTGCCTGAGCACCACCCATATCTGTCTGCACCCAGCCTGGGTGTACCGGACAGACAATCACGCCTTGGGCTTCAAGTTCCAGCGCTAACACCTGCATGGTTTTATTCACTGCAGCTTTGCTGCTCCGATAGATCAACGCACCTTTACTCTGACGCGCTAACGCACCCATCTGGCTGGAAACAGTAATAATCCGTGGGCGCTCAGCAGCTAACAGGTTATCCAATAGCGCCACACTCAGCCGGAATGGCGCCATGGTGTTGACAGAAAATGCATCAAGCCAGGCAGCGTAATCCATATTCTTCAGGCTTTGCCGATCACCTCCCATCACCCCTGCGTTATTAATCAGGAGGTCTATTCGGCGGCCCGCCAGACTGGCAGCCAGCTCCTGGGTTTGCAGTTCGCTGGTGATCTCAAGAGGCAGCACTTCAAGCGCTGCACTGTCCTTCTGCAACGCCTGCAGGTCGGTAGCTTCGGTGGGCGATCGACAGGTCGCGACAACATGATGTCCGGCCTCGAGGTATCGAGACACCAGAGCCAGGCCGATACCTCGATTTGCACCGGTGATCAATATGGTTTCCATGATCGACATCATACCGACCAACGGACCTGGGATGCACACCCTGATTGGGCCTGTAACTTACTCAGGCGAAAGTATCCAGGCTGCAAGTTCGCCCAGGTGATCGTAGAGCCAGAGTTTACTGTCACGCCACCAATCACTTTCCTGTTGTTGCGCCCAGGTATCGTGCGCGGCATCCAGAACAAAGGCATGAATGTCTGCAACGTCATCTTCATCCAGCACATCAGCAAAACTCACCATGCCCAGCGGTGCGTAAATACCACCCAGCACAATCTGGTCAAATATCTCGTGGCTGCCTGGACTGATATAACGCAGATCCTGCACAACCCCGCCTGCACCGACTAAACCACCATGGCAACGCATGCAGTGTTGCAGGTACAGATCTTCACCGCGTGTAATCGACGCGCTGCTCACATCATTGGCAGGGGGCTCCTGCAGCAACGTCAGCTGTGCAGGTTCGTTAACCGGCGTGGGAAGGTTGGCGCCTAATTTATAGACCAGCAGCCGACTGGTGCCGTTGGATTGCATCGTTTGCGGTAGCGACAAACCGCCCACGCCACCCCACCCCGCCAGAACGGCGATGTATTGCTCTGAATCAATTGAATACGTAACAGGTGGCGCAACCACGCCCGTGCCGGTAGGTGATGACCATAGGAGATCACCGTTAGCAGCATCATAGGCAACCAGGCGTCTATCCCCGGTACCCTGGAACAACAGGCCGGATTCGGTGCTGAGCAAGCCGCCATTCCAGAGATTGTCATGTTCAACCTGCCAGCGCGCTTCGCCTGCCAAAGGGTCCCAGGCAATTAATCTACCGCGCATCAATCTTTTAACAATGGACATCACCATGTCTCTTGGAATGCCGCTCACGCCACCTTTGCCTACGGGTTCACCCTGCCCCAGATTCCAATGGCCACCGCTCAGAGGGGTAAAGTTCTGATCCGTTGTGAAAGGCTGTATTGCCTGCATCGCGGGTATGTAGACCAGCCCAGTGTTGGGGTTGAATGCCATAGGCTGCCAGTTGTGACCACCGAACGCGGCAGGCGCAGTATTCTGTTCAGAACTTGAATGATCGGCGTTAGCCGTTTCTACCGGACGGCCACTTTCCAGGTCTACATGGGACGCCCAGGTCACGGGCACGTATTTGTCTGCAGACAGAAGCTCTCCGGTGATTCTGTCCAGCACGTAGAAGAATCCGTTTTTTGGCGCCTGCATGATGACTTTGCGCGTTTTTCCGCGGATTTCAAGTTCCGCCAGAATCATATGTTGGGTAGCTGTGTAGTCCCAGGTGTCACCCGGCGTTGTCTGATAGTGCCAGGCATACTCGCCAGTGTCGGCATGCAGGGCCACGATGGATGATAAAAACAGATTATCACCACCACCCGGACTACGGACCCATCTGTTCCAGGGCGAGCCATTGCCCACACCGATGTACAACAGATTCAGTTCGGCATCATAAGCCATGCTGTCCCAGACTGTTCCGCCGCCGCCAACCTGCCAGTACACATCTCCCGTCCAGGTTTGCGCGGCCATAGCCATGGCTGGAGATTCATAAGGTTCAGTGGGTTTGCCAGGAACGGTATAGAAACGCCACAACAGCTCACCGCTGGCTGCATCATAGGCACTGACATAGCCGCGCACGCCATACTCCGCACCGCCGTTACCAATGATAACCTGACCATTAACAACCCGCGGGGCGCCGGTAATTGTGTAGGGTTTATCAGCATCGATAGTGAGCGTCTGCCAAAGCACTCGACCGTCCTGCCGATTCAGGGCCACCAGTCGACCATCCAGAGTGCCGACATAAACGGCGTCACCCCAGGCGGCAACACCACGGTTCACCACATCACAGCAGGCATTGACGCCCCAGGCTTTGGGTACCTGAGGGTCGTACTGCCAGAGCAGCTCTCCACTGCGTGCATCAAGTGCAAACACCTGACTCCAACTCGTAGTGAAATACATGTGGCCGTCGATCACCAGAGGTGAGGCTTCCAGACCACGCGTTGTCTGCGTATCAAAATACCAGACAAGGCCAAGCTGGCTGACGTTGTCCGGGGTAATCTGTGCTAACGGGCTATGTCGATCTTCTGCGTAGTTGCGCCCGTGGCTCAACCAGCTTCCCGGCTCCTGATCCACATTGGTCAGGCGTTTGTGATCAATCGGCGCGGCAAACGCGGCCAGGGTAAACACGTTAACAAAGAGTACAACCAGCAACTTCGACATAAATTCCGGGGCTGAAAACCCTGCTTCCTAGAAAGGCCGCATCATAGACGAGGCGCACGGATTCAACCAATCGAAGGCGCCCCGGATTCTGCGGCAGCTAAAGGCTCGTCCGGCACAACTTCCTCATTTTCAGCGTTGCGTAACCTGCGCTGCTCCATGGCTTGGTTGAGATTTCTGATCACATCGCTGCCGGTATGTTGGAACAGGAACGGAAACACTGCGTGGATAACACAGGCCAACCCCGCCGCGATCATGTGCAATCCAAACCCGGACGCCTTGGCAAAATGCTGCAGGTAACTTTCACCTACCGCCGTAGGATGCTGGGTGAATCTCTGAAACATAGTTTTTCCCAATACTGATGTATTATCAGAATATTAAGTTAATATTTTCGCAAATAATGCTATTTAGTTACTTTATTTAGACCATTATTGGTTTTTTTTCACATCCGTCAGACGCTCACGGTAATTTATTGCCTGAAAATATATTTCCTCCAACTGCATCCAAACCCTGATATACCGCACCTATATAGCCAAACACCTCAGTTATGGAGACGCGGACATGGAAGAATTTGGCACCGGCGCTGGATTAGCAGCATTAGGCTTCTGGTTGTTTATCGGGCTGGCTGTGGTGGCGGGCGCATGGGATAGCGTGCGCAAACGCGAAGCCCAGCACGAAACCCTGCGCCGCATTGTTGAAAGCGGACAAACTGTTGACGAGCACCTGGCAGAACGTTTGCTGTCCAACACCACAGAAAGCAAAAGCCTGGCCCGCGACCTGCGCGTGGGCGGACTGGTCCTTGGCTGCATTGCACCCGGCCTGACGGCCATGGGCTGGATCATGTCTATGACTCTTGAGCCCGAGTTATTTGAAATACTACTTGCGGTATCGATCCTGATTCTCTTCATCAGCGCCGGACTGATGCTGGCAGCTTCCATGGTGAGTCGTCAGGCCAAGCAATCATCGCTACAGCACTAGGGTTAAGGCGTAGCCGTGTCGCTCCCACAGCGGCCCTTTGAAAAAACCGCAGAGCCGCTGGTCATTGCGCTGGCCAAGACCGGTGATGCAGATGCATTTGCAGAGCTAGTTGCGCGTCAGCAGAGCTGGATTCGGAATCTGATGCGACGCTGCTGCAACGACGCTACGCTTGCTGATGACTTATCTCAGCAGGTGTTTCTGCAGGCCTGGAAGGACATCGGCAAACTTCGCCAGGCAAATAGTTTTGCGGGTTGGTTGCGGCGCCTGGCAATGAATACATATCACCAGCACCAGCGCCGGGCTGATCCGCTGAAAGGAGCAGAGGCGCCCACGGACAACACCGCAGCCACCGACCAACAGAACGCACTGAATATGGATCTTGATCAGGCCCTGGCCAGGCTGTCAGAAAATGAGCGGCAATGCCTGATCCTGTCTTATCACGAAGGTTTATCCCATGCGGAGATCGCTGAATTAACCGGCTTCCCTCTGGGCACAGTTAAATCGCACATTGCACGAGGCGCGCAGAACTTAAGAGTATTGTTAGCCGACTATACAGATCAGAACCGCACCGACGCCAAGGAAACAACTGATGAATGAAGAACCAAGAGATGCACAGCTACAGGCTTTGTTTGATCAGGCTCAAACGAAGCTGCCAGGCAATGAATTTGTACAGCAGGCCCTGGACCAGACGCTACGCCTGCAACGTCGTAGAAAAATACAGCGGATAGCTGCAGGCATACTGGTTTTTCTTGTCGCCGTGCTGTTACAGGATTTCAGCCTCGAGTTATCCCGGATGCTGATGGTTTCGCTGGTCGACTTACCCGAAAATATCGCCACCACCCTGCTTGCGCCAGTGAACAGCCTTGGCGGCGTCTTAACTGCGGTACTCATCTGTCTGCGTCTGACGCAGAGAAGACTCTACCACTAACCAAGCCGTTCAACTGCGGTTGCTATTGTGCAACCGCCTGAGTTAAAGCCACATACAACGCGTCCTGCAGGGCCCAGCCCAGATCATCGCTGGCTTGCTTTCTGGCGCTGTGAATGGCAATCACCACATTGTGTTCAGGATTGATATGAATACCCTGGCCGAATATGCCAGAGGCTTCATAAGCACCAGACTCACTTAGCCACCAGAAGTAACCATAGCCCGCAAATCCCTTGGAAGGTTCGGTGGACTCTGCCATCCAGCCCGGGGCCAGCATCGGTGTACCGTCAGCCAGTTTGCCGTCATTCAAAGCAAACAGTCCAAGCCGGGCATAATCCCGTAATGTTGCATTGATACAGCAGCCACCAAATTCGCCGCCACCAGGCTCTGTCAGGTTCCATGCCGCGTCGCTTTCCATGCCAAATGGACGCCATATTTTTTCTGTTAGATAGGTAGACAGGTTATTGCCGATAGCAGAGCGCAGCAACGTACCCGCAAGATTGGTTTCCGCAGTATTGTAATTAAACTTCTCGCCGGGCTTGGCGTCACGTGGCTTATCCGCCAGATAATCGTAAAGCGCCAGCGTCTCATAGGTCGCCTGAGCCACGTCAGAGTTCGGATCGGCGTAGTCTTCGTTCCAGGCCACACCAGATGCCATCTGCAGCAGGTTTCTGATACTCGACTGATCATATACAGAGCCTTTCAGTCGCGGCAGATAATCGGTTACTTTCTCGTCAACACTTTTTATGTAGCCATCTTTGATGGCGGCACCAAACAGCATCGCCACAACAGACTTCGACACCGAAAACGACACCCAGCGCGTGTCCGGCGTGTTACCCAGGCCATATCGCTCAAAGAGGATTTTGCCGTCTTTGACCACCAGCAAGCCACCGATGCGCTCTTTTTGCAGATATTGATCGACGGTCATGGTGACACCCTCGGCAGAGAAGGTGACGTCACCCAGATCAACCTCAGCGCGGGGCAGAGCAAACACCTTGTCACCCGCCTCAATTTTCCGTGTTGGCCCCAAATATTCTGAGTTTCGAAAACCAACAATCTGCGCATCACCCTGCCAGAACAGCGGCGAGATACCGGGATCCGGCAGATTCTGCAAATCATTCTCAGGCATTGGCGCAGGCTGTTCAGCCTTCACAGACAGACCTGACAGCATCGTTGCTGCAACGATGCCCACCACTACTATCGACCTGATAACTGATCTATTTCTCATTACTCTCTCCCCATTGTGCTGTAGCAAAAACGACTGCTCTAAAACGTTAGATCAGGCCGCTCTGGTTTTATCGCCTGGCCCTGGGTTTTCAAACGAAAGGACACCGTCCTCGAGTTCAGCATCCGGCAACAGATCTTTCTCCGCATAGTAGTCCTGGGAATTAGTCCACGGCCCCTGATCACTCTGCTTCGGCAGACGCGGCACACCACGCTGCATGTAACCGGGTGCAAAATCTTCAGCATCGATAAAGCCTTTGCCATTCATGCCTTTGTCCTGCTCACGCAGGCGCGGGGTTACCTGACGGCTACCTGTTTCGTCCATATGGTTGAGCAGACGACAGACATAATGGGCAATCATGTCAGAACGCATGGTCCAGGACGTTCGAATGTAGCCGAAACTCCATGCCAGGTTCGGTATGTCCGAAATCATGATGCCTTTATAGGTCCAGCAGTCAGGCAGGCTGACAGCGCGTCCATCGACGGAAAATTCAATGTTCCCCAGGGCACACAGCTCTATGCCTGTGGCGGAAACAACAATATCCGCAGGCAACAGTTCGCCGGACTTAAGCACAATGCCCTGTTCAACAAAGTGATCAATATGATCAGTGACCACTGAGGCCTTACCGGAAGAAATAGCGGTAAACATGTCGCCATCAGGCAACAGGCACAAGCGCTCGTCCCAGGGGTTGTAGCTGGGGGTAAAGTGTTTGTCGACGTCAAAGCCTTCAGGCAGGGCTTCTTTGGTTGCATTGATCAGCTCAGCTCGCACCACTTCTGGCTCCTGCTTCGAGCGGACCGCCATTTCTTCGCCAAAAGCCAGCGCTTTACGGCGCTTGATGCCATGAATCCAGTCTATGGGGACATCCAGCGCACGCAGCTCCTCAATGGTGGCGTCTTCTTCGCTGTTATCCATGGACATGTAATACGTCGGCGAGCGTTGCAGTTGAGTCACGTGCTCTACCTTGTCAGCTACCGCCGGCATAATCGTTGCGGCGGTTGCGCCGGAGCCGATGATCACCATGCGTTTGCCGGAGTAGTCGAGGTCTTCGGGCCACTGCTGAGGATGCACAATGGTGCCGCCAAAGTTTTCTTCGCCGGGATAATCCGGCCGATAACCCTTTTCATAGTCGTAGTAACCCTGGCACATGAACAGGAAGTTCCCGGTATAAACCCGGGTTTCACCTTCACACTGTGCAACCACTGTCCACAAGGCATCTTCTGATGACCACGATGCTGTTGTTACCCAGTGATTGAAACGGATGTGTGGCGCTAGATCGTTTTCATCCACAACTTCATGCAGGTAACTCAATATCTCATCTGCGGTAGCAATGGGCTGGCCATGCCAGGGCTTGAAGTCGTAGCCGAAGGTGTACAAATCGCTGTCGGAGCGGATGCCTGGATAACGGAAGAGATCCCAGGTACCGCCAACTGCGTCCCGGCCTTCCAGAATAACGTAGTCTTTGTTATCCGTTTCACGCTGCAGGTGACAAGCTGCACCCAACCCTGATATCCCCGCACCGACGATGATCACGTCGCGATGTTCTACACTCTGCTGAGCTGCCATGTTTTCCCCTCGATCAATAGACAAATTCGATCTTGGATCATACCCAACAGGCGTCTGAGCAACCACCGCCGCCTCTGCATGGCCGGTCGCCCGCAACCGCTTGTACTTTAAGTGTCAGGCTAGCTAGACTGCGCCGGCACCAAGGGGAATGAATTGGATAAAAAAATCGCATTTGTGGCCAGTCCCACGGCGGAGGCACAGGAGGCATGCACGCTATTGCAGCAGCGCTATCCTAACGTCGAACCTGGCGATGCTGATATCCTGGTTGCCCTGGGCGGTGACGGATTCATGCTCGAAACCCTGCATCGGAATATGTCAAAGGGACAACCCATTTATGGCATGAACCGCGGCACCGTAGGCTTTCTGCTCAACGGCTACAGTGATGACGATCTTCTGACCAGGCTGGAAAACGCCCACGTGGAAAAACTCCGGCCTTTGCATATGCAGGTGACAACGGACTCCGGCGTACAACAGGAGGCTTACGCCTTTAATGAGGTTTCGCTGTTACGACAAACCCGTCAGGCCGCAAATATTGAAGTCTCGATTGACGGCAAGGTGCGTATCGAATGTTTGACCTGCGACGGCTGCCTGGTAGCCACCCCGGCAGGCAGCACTGCCTATAACCTTTCTGCCCATGGCCCGATCCTGCCGATCGGCGCCAACCTGCTGGCCCTGACGCC
The DNA here is from genome assembly GCA_965368205.1 of uncultured Pseudomonadaceae bacterium. Classification (GTDB taxonomy): domain Bacteria; phylum Pseudomonadota; class Gammaproteobacteria; order Pseudomonadales; family Azotimanducaceae; genus UBA4421. The sequence goes on from CBDUMB010000017.1 coordinate 14,896, forward strand.
GGTGAGCGCGTTCCGTCCGCGACGCTGGAAAGGCGCGCTCCTGCGTCACGATGCAACGATTACTCTGCGCGTGCTGGACCATTACAAAAGACCTGTCAGTGCCGTTGCTGATGCACACGAAGTGCGCAATATTGCCGAGGTGCATATCAGTGTGGCCACTAACAAACATGCTACTTTGTTGTTCGATCCGGACCATAACCTGGAAGAGCGCATTCTGAACGAACAGTTTATCCCCTGACTTCTGCTGTTACAGCACGACGCCGAAGTTACACAAGTTCAACGGCGACCTGCATATCGGTCGGCAGCAGCAGTGGGCCATACTGGTTATAAATAGCCACATCCGTGGCATCGCGACCTCGAGCGATTGCAATCCGAGGCGCATCACCCGGGTCTACAGCCGGATCAAACGTCCACCATTGCTCACCCACATACGCTTCAAACCAGGCATGAATGTCCATGGGTTCCAGCTGGTGCAGATAGCCCACCACGAGTCGTGCCGGGATACACAAGGCGCGGCATAACGTGATCGCCAGTTGCGCAAGATCACGACACACACCTTCACCGCGCTGATTAACTTCAATGGCAGAAACCGGATAGGTGCTGGAGAGTGGTCGATTGCGAATATTCTGTCGTACCCAGCTGCTGATCGCTTCCACCTGGGCATAACCCGGTGTTGCATCACCAACAATCTGCGCGGCCATTTCGCCGAATCGATCAACCTCGCAATAACGGCTGGGCAACAGATGCACCAGTGTGTCCGCAGGCAATTCAGGTATGTCGATAAATCCCGCCTCAAGCGGGGCAGGTTTACCCGCTTGCACATCTACATAGACTTCCGTGAACACCGAAAACTGACCCACCGGTGCAACCAGACGCTGGCACAGATTCCCATAGGCATCTACCACTTCGTCAACAATGACATCCTGTGTGAAGCTGTACTCTTCCCGCACAACCCACTGCCCC
>CBDUMB010000018.1:0-15824 GCA_965368205.1 uncultured Pseudomonadaceae bacterium
TGGTGCAGTTGGCTACGCCAGGTTTTACGACCGGCAAAGGCGAACAACGGCGGGTTGTGCTGGCGGATGGCAGTATTGCCTTTTTGAACACAGCATCAAAAATCCAAGTTGATTATTCAACTGATGAACGTCGCATCATCCTGCAGCAGGGGGAAGTCTGGTTTGATGTGGTCAGGAATGCGCAGCGGCCATTTACAGTGGATGGACGGTATGCAGATGTGCAGGCGGTTGGTACGGCGTTCAGTGTCCGAGAAACACCTGGTTTTACCCGGGTCAGCGTGACTGAAGGCACGGTTGTGCTGTTCAAAGCAGATGGTGAGAAAAGCCCCCATTTAGGTTCAGGTGATGAAGGTACTGTTTCAGCAGTCACCACGGACTACCGTCAGGTGGATCCCGATGTGGTTCTGGGCTGGCAGCGTGGGCAACTGGTTTATAACGACGTAAGGCTGGATGAATTACTCCAAGATCTGAATCGCTATCTACCAAAAACCATGACAATCAACGACCTGCACCTCGAAAGTCTGCGCGTCAGCGCTGTTCTCAACCTCGACGATCAGGAAGCGATGCTTGACGCACTCAGCAAAACGCTGCCGATTCGCTGGAAAAGCCTGTCTGACACTCTGATCATCGTCACTTCCGACACCTGATTTAGCACAACTTCCGTTTTGTAATGCCCGACGTGGTTGATTAGCATGCGCGCATGACTTCACATGCACATTGGCGCCGTTTGCTGCTTCCCGCAGTCGTCCTCGCCGCTGTGCTTTTTTTATCTGGCCCGGTGAGCGCAGCGCCGGAATCCGAAGCCACTTATCAGGTGGATCTACCGAGTGGCGATTTACAGGCAACGTTGCTCAGTTTTGCCCGCGATCATCAGATTTCGATTTTCTTTTCTAAAGAAACGGTGGCGGATATCACCCACGAGGCTGTGATGGGTACGTATACCCTGCCCGAGCTGTTCGAGCAGCTGCTCGGAGACGCCTGTATAAGTTACGAATTTGTGCGAGAGCGCCTGATTGCGATTGTGCCCGGTTGTCAGCAGGCTGTGGCTGTTGCTCCGCTATCAGTTATTGAAAACGTGCTGGTTGAGGAATCTGCTCCGGCGTCTTTTGTCGAAGAGATACTCGTCCAGGAACCTCACCTTACCGGCACCCGCTTGCGTAATCCGTCGGCCAGTTTTGCCATGCCACTTGAGGTGATTGACCAGACTGAAATCAGACTATCCGGTTATCAGGCTGTCGGCGAACTTTTGCGCTATGTGCCAGCTGTTTCAGGTAACAGCGCCAGCACGTTGATCTCCAACGGCGGCGACGGCACTGCCACCGTCACACTGCGTGGGTTGCCCGCCAGCAACACGCTGGTATTGCTGAATGGGCGGCGAATGAACACCGATGCCTTGCGCGGGGGTTCGGTGGATCTCAACACCCTGCCTCTGGGTATTGTTGATCGCATTGAGATCCTCAAAGATGGAGCTTCGGCGATCTACGGGTCTGATGCGATTGCCGGCGTGGTAAACGTGATCACAAAACAGGGCGTCAACGGATTATCTATAGATGCGTATACCGGTCAGTCTGCCCAGGGTGATCTGCAAACGACTCATCTGTCCGGGCTGTGGGGCACCGACGGTGAGCGGTGGAGTGCCTCTTTAGGCATTAATTACTATGATCAGTCTGGCGTCTACAGCCGAGATCGAACATTGTCAGCTTCCTCTGATGATCGTTCTCGAGGTGGGATTGATAAGCGCAGTAGTGCAACAAGTCCAACCAGGATAGGACTGCCTTCTGGATCGGTTGTCCTTGCAGATGGCGAGCAAGGTGTAACAGCAGATGATTTCCGTCCTGCAACAGAAGAAGACCGCTTCGAATACCGTGATTTCACCTCCTCAATTGTACCTTCGACACGGCTAGGTGGATTTGCCAACTTATCCTGGGACATCGGCATCCATTGGGTGGGATATTTTGAAGCTCTGTACCATCAGACCGAATCGACCAATACGTTGGCGCCAACACCCTTGTTGAGTGCCTTTGAAGCGCAGCCAATCGTGGTAGCCTCGCAGCAGGTATTCAACCCCTTTGGCGAAGCGTTATTTGATGTGCGACGTCGTCTGTCAGAGCTGGGTTCGCGCAGACAGATCAATGACACGGAAACATACCGTACGGTGCTTGGTATCAAACGTGAAAACCAACGGTTCAGTTTCGACGCCGCATTGACTTTCAACCAGACCGATGCGCAAGAGACTTTTCGCAACGGAGCCAGCGCCTCACTGGTCGCGCAGGCCCTGAGCGAGAACTGCACCTCACCCTGCGTACCATTGAATATATTTGGGCCCCGCGATTCGATCGATGCAAGCATGCGTTCTTTCATCGGCACCGATGCCCGAATCGAAGGCAGCAGCCGCATGTTGGGTTTTACCGTAGATCTTGACTGGATCATTGCACCTACGCTCTACGGGGATATTGAGCTGTCTACTGGTTTTGAATATCGCCGCGATGAATTGAATACATCGCCAGACCAAATCCTGCGGAATAACCTGCTGCTGGGCGGCGGCAATCGGCGCGCCATAAGTGGCAGCAGAGATATCATTGAGGTCTATGCGGAAGCCCTGGTGCCCCTGGCGGGAAACCGACGATTTGTTGAACGTTTCGATCTACAGCTGGCAACGAGGATATCGCGATATAGTGATTTTGGTTATCAGGTGAACCCCCGCGTGGTTCTGCACTGGATGCCTACAGAAGACCTGTCTGTGCGCGCCAGTGGTGCTCGAGGTTTTCGTGCGCCAACCCTTCTCCAACTTTACGCAAGTTCGCTGCAGTCATTTGAGCAAATCAACGATCCCTGCACGGTTGCAGCTAATGTAGATTTTTTCCTGGGTTGCGAGCAACAGAGTGACCCTTCGCTCACTCAATATCTGACCATTACGGGCGGTGACCCCGCTTTGGACCCTGAGCGCTCATCCACGTTCAGTGCCGGCCTGGCATGGCGGCCGCGCTGGCAGGAAGCTCAGTTTTTATTCAGCGCGGACTGGTACTACATTGATTCTGAAGATGTTGTTGAGTCTTCTGCACAGTTTATAGTCGACCAGAATGCCCGTCTTGCCAGGTTTGAAAATCGTGTCATGCGCAACGCGGATGGCAATCTCGAAATGGTGCTGGCTACCTTACAGAACATAGGCAGGCGCAAGGTCAGCGGCTACGATTTTACTGGATCGGTCACACGTGATGTTAAAGAAGCGGGTCGCTTCACGATTGCTCTGAATGCAACGCACATAGTGCGCTTTCAGGACCAATTTGATCCCTCAACGCCTGCAGTAGATAAGGCCGGCACATTTACGGATGAAGCTGCGGGCGGGTTAGGTGCCCTGCCGGACTGGAAGATCAATACGGGTTTCAGCTGGCAACATGAACATTGGCAGGGCCACTACAACATTTATCACGTCAGCTCACTGCGCGAGGAGGTGCCGCTTCTGGAGACTCAACGTTCAATCTCTTCCTGGACAACACACAATTTCAACGTCAGCTATCTGGGTCCACTGTCAAGATGGTTCCGACTCACAGCAGGTGTGAACAACCTGTTTGACAAAGCACCACCCTTCTCGGCGGCTGCATTCAACGATAGTTACGATGGTCGAACGTACGACATTACAGGGCGTTACTATTTCGTCAAATTTGATAAGTCGTTTTAACACTACTTTCAGCAGCTTCTGAGATGCGGGCATAAAAAAAGGGGCTGCAAAGCAGCCCCTCAAAATGCTCGTTTCTTATTTTAAAGAGTTATATCGAGCTTATAGCGATGCGCTCAGGCGCAAGAAGAAGTAACGACCCATAGGTGAGTACAGAAACAGGTCTGTGTTGTTGCCAGAGGCAAAAACGTAGGGTGGGTCACGATCAAACAGATCGTTAACACCAAACACTGCTGTGTACTGTTCAAAGTCGTAACGTACGCGAATGTCGCTTTCGGTATGTGAAGGCACGTCGTCATAACCGAAGACGTTATTGCCATCAAAACGAGGATCGTTCATACCGTGGATGTATCGCAGTCTCCAGGCAAAGTTCCACTCGTTCCACGAAACGTTAGCGTTGAAGTTGCCTTTGATACGTGGAATTGAGCCACGGTCATCAGCACCACCTGCGCCTGGGTAGAACGTATTTTCTTTGACGTAGGTAGCTTGCAGATCGAGGTTGATCAGGGTGTCCATGGGGCCGTCAAACTCATATGCCATGCCGAGGTCATAACCGTCGGTGCTGACGTTTGAGAGGTTGGCCAGTCTGTTGGTCAAGTTACGAACCGACAAACCTGCGCCAGAAACAGCAAGGCTGAACTGGTCACACTCAGGTGCAGCAAGGCCAGCTGGACCAAAGTAACACGCGTCGACAATGGAGTCTGAGGTGTTACGGCTGATCAGGTCTTCGACTTCAATATCCCAGTAGTCGATAGACATGTTGAAACCATCCAGGAAGCTGGGTGTGAAGACAATACCAATGCTGGTGGTGTCTGCAGTTTCAGGTTCCAGATCTGCGTTACCGCCAGATAATGCCGCAAACTGAGCTGAAGCCTGGCTGACCGCGGTTGGGATTCCGTCTAACGTACAGTTTGCATCAACGCCAGGGTTGGATGCACGAATGCCCGCATCGGAACAAGGTACGGTGAAGAAGTCAAAGCTTGTTACACCGCCACCAAACAGGTCAGTGATTTGAGGTGCGCGGTATGCGGTGCTGACTGCAGCGCGGACCCGTACATCATCAATGATCTGCCAGTTGAGGCCAAAACGTGTCACAGATTCGGTACCGAAGTTTGAGTAGTCGGAGAAACGATACTGCGCGTTGAAATCCAGCGACTGGAAACCGGTTACGTCAGCCAGCAGCGGTATATCCAATTCGGCGAAGTATTCGTCAACGTTGAAAGAACCTTCTGTCGTGAATACCTGGTTGGCAACAGACTCGCCAGCCTCGGTAATAGAGTCGGGCTTGGATAAACCTTCGTCTGTGCGGGTTTCAAAACCCACAGCCACGTTGACTTCACCCGCAGGCAGTTCAAAGACAGGACCTGAAGCTACACCAAACCACCCGGTGGTCTGGAACTTGGACAGCGAAGTCGAGTTCTGACGCAGATACTGAATTTCTTCCTGAGTCCAGTTTCCTGGGCGGATCACGTCCAACGCGCCGCTGGGGTTAACCACCTGTGAACACAGCGTATCCACCGCACACTGATCTGGATCAGAGATACGGATGAAACGACCAAGGTTCCAGGTGCTCGCGGTTTGCAGCGTGGCGTCCAGACGAGTGTACAGATAAGACAGTTCCCAGCTCCAGTTGTTGAGGAAGCTGTCCTCGTCGATGATCTCGCCGCGCAGGCCGGCCACAATGCGTGTGGTGTTCACTTCATAATCTGAAGTACGTGGACCAATGGTGCTGGTGGGGCGGAAATAGAATTCACCACCCAGGCTGCCGGCTGGCAGGTTCGGGTTGGTAGCTGGGATAGCGGTGGTACCTTGTGGATACGATGGCGTACCAAAAGAACCAGGGTTACCGTCGAGTCGACTTTCGCCGGTACGCTTGGAGTACTGTACTTCCAGGAAACCTTCGATACCGTCAAACAACTCGTAAACACCATAACCCGCAGTGCTGTACAGCTCTGTGGTGGTGATCAGATCCTGCTGGAGCGCATAGTCGTAACGCTGCAGGGTAACCTGGTCGGGATTGGTTACTGGACCCTGGCCCTGCAGAGAGGGACAGTTCGCCAGATCGTTGGTGATTTCGTCACCACCGAAGGCTTTAGGCACAGTACAGAATAAACCGCCGTTGTTATCAAAGAAGATACCACCCGGTGAGAAGAAGCTACCGTTGTTTGCACCAGTTGCTGTCAAGCTCGAGATGGCAGGGAAAGCCCAGTCTCGATCGGTCTGGTTCACGTTATCCTGATAACGGTATTCCATACCCAGAAGGACAGAACCGCGGTCGCTGGTGGTACCAATGGCAAAATCAGTATTGTACTGCTCGCCGTCACCTTCGCTTGAAATGCCAGAAGAAGCACCTACTTCTACGCCTTCAAAACGTTCTTTCAAGATAACGTTGACCACGCCTGAGATAGCGTCGGAGCCATAAATGGCTGACGCACCGTCACGCAGAATATCAACGCGATCGATCATAGCGGTAGGTACAAAGCTCAGGTCCACTGCCTGGTTTGCCAGAGCATCTGCAAAGCTGGCTACGCGCTTACCGTTAACCAGAATCAACACACGGCTTTGGCCGAGGTTTCTCAAGTCAACTGAGCTGGCGCCACCGCCGGACAGAATGCTGGATTGGTTAAAACCTGCTGTACCTGCGACAGCTTGGTTTCGAAGTGCTTCACCGAGGTTGCTGAAGCCAGATTCCAGAATCGATTGGCCACTGATAACAGTGATCGGGCTCGATGACGTAAAGTCTGAGCGCTTGATTCGCGAACCGGTAACAACAATTTCCTCTACCACTTCTTCTGCGTCGTCGTCTTCGGCGGCGAACGCAAATTGTGGTGCGGTGAGGGTGATCATAGCCAGCGCTAACACTTTAAATAGCGATCGCGCCCATATTGGCTGTTCTACAGTCATGTTTATCCCCCAACTGTAAGGTTTATGAAAATACGGAATTGAACGTTAGCTTTCGTACGTAAACCCTTGATAAAAAACAGTTTAAATGCCCAGTTAACCGGATCTTGTTTTTGCTGTTCTTCATGCTTTAGTGCAACTCACAAAAAGCAGGCGCTCTTCCGCTACGTGTAAGACGTACCAGGCAGGCTATCCCTCAATAAAAAATTCACATTTTTTTCACTTTTCGGGATGTTCGACAACGACAGCGCTAGCGGATGCGTTTGACGCCGACGCTTCGGCCGGAGGACAGGATCTTCAGATAGTAGCCAAAGCGACCTTTTTCCACTTCGACTTCCGGATCCATCAGCTTTGAACTTCGATATTTGCCGCCCACCCGCTGCTGCCAGACCTGGCCATTGTCGAGGCGGAAGATGGTGTTGCCGTCCCAACCTCTGAATTCACCTTTAAGCCGTGCAGTGATGGCGGTTGGTACCTCAGCAGCGACGGGTACCTCGAGTTGCTCCCGACCAAACTCTGTGACTTCTTTAACAGGCGGTTGTGAGGTTTTGGCAGTTGTCGGCTGGGTCGGTGCAGCCGGGGTTGGTGCGCTCGCCACTGGCGCGGCTGGGGCTGCCTTCGCGGGCACGGCTGATTTGTCCAGCCAGCGGTTCAGAGTTGCCAGCTCCGCATCGGTGAGCTTGTGTAAACCCGCTGCTCGAAATTCCGCCTCATTCATATTGTCCTCCAGCGCAGCGTGCGCTGAAACTCCGCCCAAGACGATAAAAGATCCAAGAACCGATATAAGACAAAGACGCGTCATATTATTTATCCAACAGGAAATTCAGACATGCTAACTGAGCCGGCCTGAGTGTTCGAGTACCCGTCATACCCCTCAGATTGCATTTTGATGTGGGGTCAGGCGACTGGACGGAGTATTATGCGTTGCAGCTTTTTGTTGGGACAAAAAATTTTGGACTTTGTTGGTAACCACATTTTATCGGTGGATCAGTTCTGTCGAGCAGACGTCGATCGGATATTTAAAGTGGCAGATGATATGCGTCCGTATGCCATGCGCAGACGCATCACCCGCGTACTCGAAGGCGCTATTGTTTCCAATATGTTTTTTGAACCCTCGACGCGAACGCGCGTGTCATTTGGGTCCGCATTTAATCTCCTGGGTGGTCAGGTTAGAGAAACGACTGAAGTGAAGTCTTCTGCGCTGGCGAAAGGTGAGTCGTTATATGACACGGCCCGTGTGCTGTCTGGTTACAGCGATGTGATTGTGATGCGACATCCTGAACCCGGTAGCGTGGCGGAATTTGCTCAGGCCAGTCGTGTGCCGGTGATCAATGGCGGTGATGGTCCAAACGAACACCCCAGTCAGGCCCTGCTTGATCTCTACACCATGCGTCAGGAGATGGCAGGACGCGGGCGGGGTCTGGATGACCTGCGTATCGCGCTGATTGGTGATCTGAAATACGGTCGCGCAGTGCATTCTTTATGCAAGCTGCTGGGGCTCTATAAAAACGTCACTTTGCACTTTGTCTCTCCCCCTGAGCTGGATATACCACCTGATATAGCTGCGGAATTGAAGGCCAAGGGTCACCGCATAGAGAGTTTCCACGAGTTAGAACAGGGTATTCACGACGTCGACATTCTTTATGTGACGCGGACCCAGGAGGAACGTTTTCCGTCCCAACAGGAAGCGGATAAGTATCGTGGTCTGTTTCGGCTCAACCAATCTGTCTATACCCAGCACTGTGAACCTAACACGGTGATTATGCACCCCCTGCCCCGGGACTCTCGCTCCGAAGCTCAGGAGCTCGCTGATGATTTGAATCAGAATCCCAATCTGGCTATTTTCAGGCAGACCGACAACGGTGTACTGGTGCGGATGGCGCTATTTGCGCTGGTGCTGGATGTTGTGGAACAAGTAGATGATCACGCCAAACCCGTCACCTGGTTTACTGCGAAGCGCAGAGAGGCGTTATAAACGCTTAAAAACCGGTACAAAAATACCGGTTTTTAAGCACAAAGAGAAAAGTGGTCTTAGCGCTTTTTCGGCGCCTTTTTAGAAGCCTTTTTTGTCGCCTTCTTAGGTGCGGTTTTTGCCGCAGCCTTCGCAGGCGTTTTGCCAGCTGCCTTCTGCCTTGGAACTTTTGGCATTCTGTCTTTCCAGGCTTTTGGCGCGCTTTTGTAGCCGCGACATTCCGCCAGGAATTTAGTTGCTTCCGCCCATGCTTTGTCAGCCCCGAGACGCTTTACGGAAAACTCACGTACGTGAGACTTGCCGCTGGTTTGAACCTGCACTCGAAACGCTGGCGAAGGTCGGTGCACAAGATTGATACCGCGCACTCCGGTGGAATGCTTTTTGTCGGTATCAGCTTCGCGCACCCGCTTCGCCTTTGCGGCGTCTTGTTTGTCAGCCCATTTCTGGTCTAACGCTTTCGCTTCACGGCGTACTTCTTTTTGTTTGGTCTTATTCAAACCAATCAAACTGAAATATTCCTGCTGAAGTTTGCCGTCAATACTGCGGGCGACACGCAACAGCTGTCCGTTATTCAGTTCATATACTGCCACTGGATTACTCCTCTTTGCTTGGCCAGTAACAAGAACTATAGCAGAGCTTCGAGTTCAGGTAGAGCCTTAAACAAGTCGGCTACCAGACCATAATCAGCGACCTGAAAGATAGGCGCGTCTTCGTCTTTGTTTATGGCGACGATGACTTTGCTGTCTTTCATGCCTGCCAGGTGCTGAATTGCGCCGGAAATGCCCACAGCAATGTACAAATCAGGGGCCACAATTTTCCCTGTCTGCCCTACCTGCATGTCGTTAGGCACAAATCCTGCGTCTACAGCGGCACGGGAAGCGCCAATGGCTGCACCGAGCTTGTCCGCAATACCTTCAAGCAGAACAAAATTTTCACCACTCTGCATGCCGCGGCCGCCAGAAATAATGATACCGGCAGAGGTCAATTCAGGACGTTCAGATTTAACCACTTCTTCGCTGACAAACTCTGAAACGCCTGCGTCGGTCACATTGTCCAGTGCTTCGATAGAAGCGCTACCACCTTCAGCCGCAACGGGGTCGTAAGCGGTACCACGTACGGATACAACTTTTACAGCATCGTTGGCTTTGACCGTTGCGATAGCGTTGCCTGCGTAAATCGGGCGTTTGAAGGTATCTTCACTTTCGACGCTGACGATGTCAGAAATCATGGCGACACCCAGATTTGCAGCGACACGTGGCATGAAGTTTTTGCCGTTGGTGGTGTGTGCACAAAGAATGTGCGAGTAACCGGAAGCGGCCTCTACCACCAGCGCCGCGACGTTTTCGGGCAACTGGTTAGCGTAAACGGCGTTGTCAGCAACCAGTACCTTGTTAACACCAGCGATTGCGGCGGCCTGGCTGGCAACCGCATCTACGCCGGCGCCGGCAACCAGTACATCTACATCACCGCCGATGGCCGCTGCAGCAGCAAGCGCTACGCGGGTGGCCGGTTTGAGTTCAGAATTATCGTGTTCTGCAACAACTAATATGCTCATTAAATTACCTTCGCTTCGTTTTTCAGCTTATCAACCAGCTCTTCTACCGATTCCACTTTAATACCGGCTTCACGCTCGGCGGGTGGCTCAACCCGTAGCGTTTCCACTGTAGGTTTAACATCAACGCCCAATTCATCAGGTGTGGTTGTATCAAGTGGCTTTTTCTTTGCCTTCATAATATTCGGCAGGGAGGCATAACGTGGCTCATTGAGACGTAAGTCAGTGGTCACAACAGCAGGTAAAGAAACCTTAACCGTCTGCAGGCCACCATCGATTTCCCGAATAACCTGTGCTTTGCCGTCTTCAATTTTGAGCTCAGAGGCAAATGTGCCCTGTCCCATGCCGGTCAGGGCGGCAAACATCTGCCCCGTCTGGCTGTTGTCCCCATCAATGCTCTGCTTGCCGAAAATGACAATATCCGCATTTTCTTTGGCTTGCAGTGCCTGCAACGCTCGCGCGATGCCCAGTGGCTGCACGTCTTCATCTGTTTCGATCAGCACAGCACGGTCTGCGCCCAGCGCTAAACAGGTGCGCAGTTGTTCCTGACAGGCAGAGCTGCCAACGGATACAGCGACCACTTCAGTGGCCGTGCCGGCCTCTTTCAGGCGTACGGCTTCTTCTATGGCAATTTCACAAAATGGGTTCACCGACATTTTCACGTTGGATAAATCGACTCCAGTATTGTCTGGCTTGACACGTACCTTGACGTTGTAGTCAACGACGCGTTTCACGGGTACCAGTACTTTCATAAGTTCCTCACTTCAAAGCACTAACTCAGTTGTTAGCGTGGTATTGGGTATTTAGGTATTTGTTGATGGGCGACCATGGATGGTGGCGCCGAACACGATTTGCGACAAACGAGGATGACCCGCTACCGCCGTGACCCATTTTTTTTTGGCGGCGTATTGTCGCTACGCACCTTTTCAAGGTCAAGGAATGAGTGAAATAGGGTTATAATCAGCAGCTGAAAACTATTTGCCTTTAAGGATGTGTGAATTGTGAGCGAAATTGAACGCGAATCGATGGAATTTGACGTTGTTATCGTCGGTGGTGGGCCCGCTGGTTTAAGTGCGGCCTGTCGATTAATGCAGCTGGGCGAAGCTGCGGGCACCGAGGTTTCGGTGTGTCTGGTAGAAAAAGGCTCTGAAATCGGTGCGCATATTCTATCTGGCGCTATTTTTGAGCCCACTGCTCTGAATGAATTGTTCCCGGACTGGGCGGAGCGTGGTGCACCGCTGGACAATCCGGTGAACGAAGATCTGATTTATTACATGGTCAATGACACCAATAGAATCAAGATCCCAAGCATGTTCGTGCCGAAAGATGCGCATAACGAAGGTAACCATGCCATCAGCCTGGGTAATCTGTGTCGCTGGATGGGTGAACAGGCTGAGAATATGGGGGTTAACGTATTCCCCGGTTTTGCCGCGTCTGAAGTGTTGTATAACGACGATGGTTCAGTTGCTGGTGTCGCCACGGGCGATATGGGCGTTGGCGCCAATGGCGAGGCCAAAGGTACCTTTGCACCCGGATACGAGTTGCGGGCGAAATACACGCTGTTCACAGAGGGTTGTCGTGGGCATCTTGGTAAGCAGTTAATCAAAAAATTCAATCTGGATGCTGAGTCCGGCACGCAACACTATGGTATCGGCTTCAAGGAGCTATGGACCATTGATGCGGCTAAACACAAAGCTGGTAAAGTCATGCATACCGTGGGTTGGCCGCTTGGTCATCTGCCAGGTTCAACCACTGGCGGTTCGTACCTGTATCACCTGCCGAATAATCAGGTGTCACTGGGGTTGATCATCGACCTGAGTTACTCCAACCCACATCTTTCACCCTTTGATGAATTTCAGCGTTGGAAGCACCACCCTGAAATTGCCAACCTTCTGGAGGGTGGCGAGCGCGTGTCTTATGGGGCCCGGGCCATTATCAAAGGGGGATTGCAGGCGTTACCCACACTCACCATTCCAGGCGCCGCTTTAGCCGGTGACGATGCGGGTTTCCTCAACCCGCTGAAGATTAAAGGCAGTCATACCGCTATGAAATCCGGCATGTTGGCCGCCGAGGCTGTGTTTGAAGAGCTTGCTGCTGGTCATGCCTACACCGAGGTAGCCAGCTACCAGGAGAAATTTGAAAATTCCTGGCTGTTCGACGAGTTGAACCGTGCGCGTAATGTTGCGCCAGGGTTGCACAAGTTTGGCGTGCTGGGTGGCTCGGTTCACGCCTTTATCGATCAATACTTCAAGGGTAAGCAGAGTTGGACGCTGAGCGATCCAACACCAGACTACGCAACGCTGAAAGAGGCTTCCAAAGCGAAAAAAATCAACTATCCCAAGCCGGATGGCAAGATTTCTTTTGACAAGCTATCGTCAGTATTCATTTCAAATACCTCGCATGAAGAAGATCAGCCCTGCCACCTGGTGCTGACTGATCCTGATATTCCGCTAAAGGTTAATCTGCCCAAGTACGACGAACCTGCGCAGCGTTACTGTCCTGCCGGTGTCTATGAAATTGTTGAAGAGAATGGTGCTCAGCGGTTCCAGATTAATGCGCAAAACTGTGTGCACTGTAAAACCTGTGACATCAAAGACCCCTCGCAGAATATCAACTGGGTGGTCCCGGAAGGCACAGGTGGGCCGAACTACCCCAATATGTAAAGGGTGAGTTGACAGGTCTTAGTGGAGCAAGCCAAGGTCAAAGGGTTGGCCTTGGCTGTAGACGTAGAGATGATCCGCCTCTTCGATGCCGTAATCGATCAGCCGATAGTAAACATTGCGCGTCAGGCGCGCTTCCAAGCCATTGCGGACATGTAAATACGGACGTTCTCCACGCATAACAATCTGATTGTCAGGTCCTGCCATAACATAGTCGCCCACGTTGGTTGTGAACAGCAACTCCGTTGCTTTGCCACTGCCGCGCACATCTAAATCTGTTGCGATAAAAGGTACATCCGCAACCTGAATTGCCATTTTTTCCGCTGGGGTCACCAGAAAGTAGGCATCCCCTTCCCTTCTTAAGATAGTGGCAAACAAGTCTGCTAATGCTTGTCGTTCAATCTTAGTGCCTTCGTGGAACCATTCGCCGTTGTTGTTAATGGCAATATCAATGGTGCCAGTATGGTCAGGCTGCCACATTTCAACCGGTGGCAATTTTTTCTTTGCCTGTAATGTGGTGAGGGTGTTAAACAAACTGTCGACAGCATTCATCGCGACAGTTTAACCGTCTCGCAACGTCTCTGCGAGGCGCCTGAAGCTGCTTTGTAGGTGTGTCGGATCCTGCCAGTCCGGTCCCCATAGCGCTGGACTGATATGCAGCGTCATATGAGCGATGGTATTGCCGTGATTGTCTCTCAATTTCACCGGCAAGCGCGCCACCTCGGGTAGCGTGGGCAGGCCTGTCAGGCCCAGCAACGCAACCTCGGTAGAATTTGCCTGTCCGGCCTGTTGAGGCGCCTGCTGATTGGGCCAGCGCACGAGCAGTTCATACCCGCGATGGTGGGAATGTGTATTAAACACCTCGGCAACGCCGAGGCTTGCAGATTTCAACCACGCTGATGGCGTGGTGTGATCATCATAAATCGATAATCCGGCGTCTGCAGGTAGCGTGAATCGAGGTGCGCCCTCCACAACTGTATTGGCATCGAGGCGCAAAACACCCGGGCTGGTAGCGATTGCGTGTACTGTATTCTGCCAGCTACAGGCGCTCTGAGCGCCTGCTGTAACGATTAACAGCGCGAGGAGGAGTTTCTTTTCCGGGAAGACGTTAGACAACATTTGCTCATACTCAACTGGTATTTTTGAGTATAGGAGACGCTGCTGTTCCTGCGCGCGCCTTGCGCTGATGGGGTAGGTCAGCCGCCGATAAACTTCATCACCGTGACCTCGCCGCGGAAGCTCGCCAACTGCTTGTCCGCGAGGGCGTTACCCAGGATGGACTGTAATTTTGCAATTGCCAGGGGTTCAGGCAGGTTTAAGGTGTCTCGCAGATCGTATGATTTGGCGTTAGACAGGCAGCCGTAGAGTTTGCCATTAGAAGACAGGCGCAGGCGTGAACATGTGCGGCAGAACGGTTCACTTTCGTTGGCGATGATGCCGAACATCCCTCGACCGGAAATTTCAAACCGGGCTGCGGTAGAATCCAGCGGTGCCTGTGCGCGCGTAAATTCATAGTGCTCTGCTATGAGCTCAAGGATTTCATCCATCCCGTAAAACTGTCGTTCAAACAGCGAGTTGCCCTGCAGATGACCCATATTCATCAGTTCGATGAAGCGCAGTTCGATACCTCTTGCCAGAGCGTAGTCCAACATAGGCAGGATCTGATGGTCGTTCTTGCCGCGCATCGGCACCATATTCAGTTTGACCTTTATGCCTGCTTCAAGCATCAGATCAATGCCCTTGAGCACCGTGGCGAGGTCACCTGATCGGGCAATATCGCGAAAGGCTCTGGCGTCCAGCGTGTCCAGGCTGATGTTGATACGCCTCAATCCAGCGCCGATGATCAGAGGTGCTTTACGGGGCAGCAGTTGACCGTTGGTGGTGACCGAGACGTCAGTTAGACCCATCTGCATCACTTCAGGCAGGACAGCATCAAATTTGGGTGATAAGAGGGGTTCTCCGCCGGTGATGCGCAGCTTGTCTATGCCCGCGGTGTCGATCAGTAAACCCACTGCTTTGACCATTTCATCAGCCTCCAGCTCTGCGTTGGCAGCCAGCAGTCTTTTACCGTCGGGTACGCAGTAAGTGCAGGCGTAATTGCACGCGGCGGTGAGGCTGAGACGTAAGTTGCGAAATTGACGGCCGAGACGATCTACGATCAAAGTGGTTTATCCAGGGTATGTTGGCTCTCAGTATGAGCCATATGAGCGAAAATGTGACCTGGTTCCTGGCACATTTTGCACACTGTGCTTAACTTCAACTGTCGCTGCTCACGTCTCCCCCCCAACGATTGCAGTGACTTCAGAATAAACATGCTGATCCATCAGCTTATTTTGAAAGTGTGACTCCTAATGGTACTTGCCCGGCTCGTCCGGGCTTTTTTTTGCATAAAATTCAATTTGTTACACGTGAAACATAAATTGAATCAAGCTTTCTCTCAAGCTTCTGAACAAAATCTTCCGCCCAGAATACACGGTTGGAGCCTTTCACCAGCAACGTGCTGTGAGCTGTGCAAGCGCGGGCAACCTCTTCCAGCAGGGCGTCGCTGGCCCGCTCGTGCCAGGGGCACCCTAATGCCTCTGCCAGTTTGCGCGTGCCTGCACCGACGCAAAACACCTGCTCCATCGCCTGAAGAGGCTCAGCAAGGGCCAGGTGCCCTGCTTCAGCGGCGTCACCAAGTTCCAGCATTTCGCCGATGAGGGCTATCTGATGGGTCTGACCGGCCCGCTCTGTCGGCCGCAGTGAGCGCAAGCTGTTGATGGCTGCAAGCATGCTGTCAGGGTTGGCGTTATAACTGTCGTCAATCAGCGTGATAGGGCCTATTTTGATGATATTGCCGCGTCCTGTCGGGATAAGCTCGTGGGGTAGTTCGCAGGCCAGTACCGGGTCCTGGTCAAAGAGATGGCTTACCAGCATTGTCGCGGCGAGGGTTGTGGCGCGGTGGACGCCGCCCCCGGGGACTCGAGCGCTGAGGGTTCTGCCCAACAGGACTATACTGGCCCGATCTCCCTGCACTTCCTTCACATACGCATCCGCACCTGGGTTAGTGCCAAAGGTTAAGCC
>CBDUMB010000019.1:0-15820 GCA_965368205.1 uncultured Pseudomonadaceae bacterium
GGCCGTCAACATTGTTCAGATATGCTTCAAGTTCGTAGGCCAGCACCTCGGTATGCAGGCCCCGTGGGTCTTCAAGCCTGCCTGCCTGGTTGGCGTATTGCGGTGGCAGGTTTGAAAGCAGATCGATGATCAGCAGTGCATCGTGTGTTTCGCGGTGCAGCGCCACGGGTTTAGTCCAGGTCTCCAGCGCATTGAATACTGCGCTTAATTCACTGGCCTGCAGCTGATTATGTTTGCAGGTGGCCAGCAGCAGCGCGCGAAGGTAGGCGTCGGTAATGCTCAGTTCAGCGCCGGAATGATTTTCATCATCCTGCAGGGTGAACTCGCTGATCTCCAGTGCGTCGGCTATCCGGTAAAGTTCGTTGAGCTCCCACCAGAAATTTGAAGGGGGTGACACGTACAATTGTTGGGCGCGCAGCAGAATCCGCGAAAGATCAGAGATCAGGCGATGGATGGCCTGTCCCATAATCGAGGTGTCCGACGGATCCAATCTGGCCGTTTCCATCAGGACGCCTTTGTAGCCACTACACAGATTCAACATCAGTCGTTGCGAATCTGACTCGCGGATGTTTTTGGCGCTGCCCTGCAGGCCACGGTCCAGGCGTGCACAGATGTAATGAATCAGTGGGCGTATGGCTTCCAGGCAGCTCAGTTTGTCTTCGCTGGGATGATCGAGCAAAGCCAGTTCCGCGGTAGCGAGTTTCAGTTGTGCAGCGGTTTGGGCGATGTTCGCCAGCGGCAGATCCGCAGCCCAGGCGCTGATATCCGACGCTGTCGTGTCAGCAAAACTCAACTCGCTTAGAGTGGTGTCTATCGTATCTAGGCGTATGTCCAGGGGTGGTGTCATGGGGCGAATTATAAGCGATCCAATGTCTGAATAACGGTCGAATACACACTGGAAATGTTAAAACCTGTGCGTATTTGTGAATCAGGTGCTTACGATTGTCTTAGACAGTTCACCCGCTTGTTCGCGCACCAGTTTTGCCACCAGGTAACCCGGCAGGTGCGTCTGCATGTTGCGATGTAGCTTAACCGCGTCGTTGTCGTTAATAAAAAAGTGGGCGGTACCGGCTACCCGGTCCGGCAGGTGCAGGTAGTAGGGCATCACACGCTGACGGAACAACGTCTTTGCCAGGGCAATCTGAGCAGGCAAGTTGTCGTTTACACCCTTAAGCAATACGGCTTGATTGAGCAGATGGATGCCAGCGTTGCTCAGAGCGGCGAGAGACCGTGCTGTGGCGGCATCAAGCTCCTGTGCATGATTGCTGTGTATCACCATCACAACCTCTAATCTCGACGTAGATAGCATCTCGACTAACGCCTGGGTGACGCGGGCGGGTAAAACTACCGGGATGCGGGTGTGAATGCGCAGGCGCTGTAGATGACGGATATGCGCCAGAGAATCCACCAGCCGCTGCAGGGCACTATCGTCCAGTAACAGCGGGTCTCCCCCAGATAAAATAACTTCCTCAATACTGTCATCTTTCTGCACGGCCGCCAGTGCTTTTTCATGGCGGCTCTGCTGATGATCGGCATAGGGAAAGTGGCGCCTGAAACAATAGCGACAGTTTATGGCGCAAGCCCCGGTAGTAATCAGCAGGGCTCTGCCATGGTATTTATGTAACAGGCCGGGTGCCGGGTGGATCAGATTGCGGTCACTCTGCTCCTGCAAAGGGTCGCGCACGAACCCCGGCACGTCTATCTGCTCATGGGTGGTTGCCAGCACCTGCCGCAACAGCGGGTCATTTTCGTCGCCTGGTACCATTCGATCCGCAAAACCTCTGGGTACACGCACAGCAAAGGGTTCGTCATCACTGGCAAACTCACTTTGTACTTTGACATACTGCAGCAGCTCAGAACTGGTCCTGATGGCCTGTTGCAGTTCCCTGCGCCAAATGTCGGGCTCCCAAGGCGTTTCAATCGGGGTTATCATGCGCGCCGCTCAATTATTAGATTGCGAGAATTATGGCTACCTATTCTACCAACGAATTCAAATCCGGCATGAAAGTCCTGCTCGATGGGGATCCGTGCACCATATTAGAGAACGAATTTGTAAAACCCGGCAAGGGTCAGGCGTTCAACCGGGTTAAATTCCGCAACCTCAAGTCCGGTCGAGTGTGGGAGCGCACCATGAAGTCTGGCGAGAGTATTGAAGCTGCGGACGTTATGGACCTCGATATGGAGTATCTCTATAGCGATGGAGAATTCTGGCATTTCATGCGCACAGACGGCAGTTTTGAACAGGTTGCCGCCACCGAAGCTGCAGTTGGGGAGGCCCATCAGTGGCTGAAAGAGCAGGATGTCTGCCAGATTACCCTCTGGAACGACGACCCCATTGCGGTTGCTCCGCCTACTTTTGTTGAGCTGGAAGTCACCGACACTGACCCAGGCCTGAAAGGTGATACTGCCAGCGGCGGCACCAAGCCGGCTACTCTGTCCACTGGCGCCACCATCAAAGGGGTGCCGTTGTTTGTGAATATCGGTGACGTCCTGAAGATTGACACTCGCACCGGGGAATACGTCAGCCGTGCACGCTAGCAAGGTCTAGCCCGCACCGATGACATCCTGGCAACCTTCTGCTGACCTGGTCGCGCTGAAGGCGCGGGCACAGATGTTTGCTCAGATCCGTGGCTTTTTCGCGCAGCGCGAGGTGCTTGAAGTACACGCGCCGCTGCTGGGCAGTCACACGGTCACAGACCCGGATGTTGAAGCCATTGGCGTGCCTGGCTATGGTTTTCTGCAGACCTCGCCGGAATATTACTTAAAACGATTGTTGGCGAGTGGTATGCCAAGTTGTTATCAGCTGGCGCCAGCGTTTCGCCATGATGAGCAGGGGCGGCTGCACAACCCGGAGTTCTATCTGCTTGAGTGGTATCAACTGGGTTATGACGCAGGTCTTCTGATGACCGAAGTTGCGCAACTGTGCGACCTGATTCTGGGCCAGGCTGAATATCAGCAGATAAAATATGTCGATCTTGTGCCTGATCTGAATGCGCCTCGAGATCAGCTTGATCTGGCTTTTGCGCTGGCCTGCGAAAATCTCAAACCTGGCCGATTTTTTATTGTCGATTATCCTGCGGAGCAAGCGGCATTAGCGCGCCTGAATGCGCGCAACCCCGCTGTGGCCGACCGCTTTGAACTGGTTGTAGATGGTGTGGAGCTGGCTAACGGTTATTATGAGCTGACAGACCCTGACGAACATCGGCGCAGGTTTGAACAGGATAATGAGATCCGCAGGTCAAGGGGGCTGGCCATCCAG
Organism: uncultured Pseudomonadaceae bacterium; assembly: GCA_965368205.1. Lineage (GTDB taxonomy): Bacteria > Pseudomonadota > Gammaproteobacteria > Pseudomonadales > Azotimanducaceae > UBA4421. The sequence continues at coordinate 3,260 of CBDUMB010000019.1, forward strand.
CAGTTAGATGAGCCTTTTCTCGCCGCTCTGCAAGCCGGTTTGCCAGATTGTGCCGGAGTGGCCCTGGGTGTGGACAGGCTGTTAATGCAAAAGCTGAAAGCCGCGTCGTTAGATGAGGTGATGACCTTCAGACACCGTTGAACGTGCCGAGGTTTTCACCCATTTTCACTTTTGACCCCACGGTCAGGTGCTCTGCGAGATCAACGCTGCCTTCGGCAAAGCAACAGATCACTGTAGATCCCAGCAGAAATCGACCGATCTCATCTCCGCGCCGGTACACAAGGTGGTGTTCAGTGTCCTCAACTAACACATAGGGCGACTCTGGACCGAGCCAGTCGGTCTCAATAGACGCCACGATCATGGCGCCCACCAGAACCACCAGCATCGGGCCATGCTCAGTTTCAAACCGGCAGACTAATCGTTCATTGCGCGCAAACAGTCCTTCGATATTAGCTTCAGTGGCTGCGTTAACTGAATACAGCGCGCCGGGAATGGCTTTGGTGTGTGTCAGCGTCGCGCTGAACGGCAGGTGCACACGATGATAGTCGCTGGGTGCAAGATAAATGGTGCAGAAGGTGCCGTTGTTAAATTCGTCGCCCAGTTCGCCGGCGAGACTGTGTACGCTGTAGGTATGACCTTTTGCCTGTAGGAGTTGATCATCGTGAATATGACCCAGCTGGCTGACAGTGCCATCCGCAGGGGAGACGAGGGTTTGGTCTCCCTCAGCCAGAGGTCTGGCATCGGCATTCAGCGCGCGGGTGAAAAAATCATTAAACGAGGTGTAGTCGTCAAAATCTCCTCGTTCAGCCTCCAGCAGATCGACTTTGTAAGCGCGGGCAAACTGTCGGATGGCGAGGTCTTTGAGCCAGGGTGTGGTGCTGTTGGCAATACGGCCGCCCAGTCTGGATAAGCCGTGCTGAGGCAGAACTTTCTGCAGGGTGCTGAACAGCTGGCTCATGCAGATACCTCTATGGGTGTGTCCGGCAGGTTGCCCCATTCTGACCATGAGCCATGATAAGCGCGGATTGGCAGGCCTAACAAGCGCCCCAACATATATGAAAGACCTGAACGATGATGGGTCTGGCTGATTCCCAACTCCTCCAGTGTATTGGCGATGTCCTGAACAAATCTATACTGGCGCGCTGGATCCTGCAGCAGTAGCCAGTCCAGGTTAATGGCCCCTGGAACATGGCCAACTCTGGCAGACACCTGGCGAAGACCGGCGTACTCCTCTGCTGAGCGAACATCCCATACCACCTGTTCAGGGTCGTCGATGGTCGCAAGCACGTCTGCCACCTCAGCAATTGGTGATGTATCAATGCTCAGATGGGTTTGTGTGGCGGGTCTTGGTGTGCCGGGACCTTGTGCCAGCGGCAGTCCAGCGCCGTGCCATGCATGTAGACCGCCATTCAGATACTGCCAGCTGCGGTGGCCAATGACGTCCAGTGTCCAGGCGAAGCGACCCGCCCAGCCGCCGCCTTCGTCATCGTAAACAATAATGTCCAGCCCGGGGTCGTAGCCCAGGCTGCCAAACAGCTCGTTTAAGTGGTCAAGGTCTGGCAGCTTGCCGGTGGCCGGTGGGATACCGCAAACCAGTGAGCGAGGTGTCACGAGCACGGCGCCGGGAATATGTGCCTGTAAAAAATTTTCTTCGCTGCTGACCTGAACCAGGAGCAGGTTGTCACTGCTCTGCAGTCTGGTTTGTAATTCTTCAGGTTCAAGCAGGCTCACACTTCCAGTTGGGTGCACACAAAACCTCTTTGGCATCTATTTCGGGTAACGCATATTATCCTTTCTATCCGAGGGCGCACAGACGTCAGCGGTTGCACCATGGTTAAAAGGAGTAGGGTTTGAGCGAAAATCTGGTTTGGATGGATCTTGAGATGACTGGGCTGGACCCCAATGTCGAGCGCATCATCGAGATGGCGACCATCATCACAGACAGTGAACTGAACACCATTGCAGAAGGCCCTGTGCTGGCCATCAAACAACCCCAGGCGCTGTTCGATGCCATGGACGACTGGAATCAGACCCATCACCGTGCGTCAGGTCTGCTCGAGCGCATTGGTAAGGAGGGTGTCACGGAGCGGGAAGCAGAAGCTTTGACCTTAGCCTTTCTAGAGCAGCATGTGGAAGCAGGTGCTGCGCCGCTGTGTGGCAATACCATCTGGCAGGACAGGCGCTTTTTAACCCTGTATATGCCGGATCTGGAGAACTATCTGCATTATCGAATGGTGGATGTCAGCTCAATAAAGGAGCTGGCAAAACGCTGGCGGCCGGATGTGGCCAATAGTTTTTCAAAAAAGAACGAACACACCGCGCTGGCCGACATACGTGAATCTATCGGCGAGCTGCAACATTATCGTGAACATTTCTTTCAGATGCCTGACTGATCAAGGTCGGTTTGTAATTTCTGCAGCGCCCAGTGGATGTGTTCCGCCACCATGGGTGACGCGCTGGCCAGGCGATTCTCCAGCACTTCTATAACCTGGCGGCTGGCTGGGCCGTTACCCAGGCCAATCGCAAGGTTGCGCTGCCACTGTTCGTAGGACACTCGACGCATCGCTGAACCTTCGGTGAGGCTGAGAAACTCTGCCTCATTCAAGACAAACAGATCTGCAATTTGAGCCTGCTCCAGCCCATGTCGCGGTTGGAAGTCCGCCTCAACAGTGGATGGTGCGTCGCGGTTCCACGGGCAGTACAGCTGACAGTCATCACAGCCATAAATGCGATTGCCCATGGCGCTGCGCAGTGATTCTGGAATGACACCTTTATGCTCGATGGTGAGATAGGAAATGCAGCGCCGTGCATCCAGTTGTTGTGGACCAATAATCGCCTGGGTAGGACAGACGGTCATGCAGGCCTGACACTTGCCGCAGGCATCCTCGTAGGCGGAATCTTCGATGTCGATCTCAAGCGGCGCATTGGTGTAGATCTCTCCCAGAAAGAACCAGGAACCGGCCTCCTTGTTCAACAGCAGGGTGTGTTTGCCGATCCAGCCCAGGCCGGATTTTGCCGCCAGCGCTTTTTCCAGCACCGGCGCGGTATCCGTGAAAGCCCGGAACCGATGGCTGGGCAGTTGCGCGTTGATCTGTGTGGCCAGTTTTGCCAGCCGGCGACGCAGCACCTTGGGGTAGTCGCGCCCCAGGGCATATCTCGAGATGTAGGCTTTACTGGAATCGTTGAGAATCTCCAGTGGCTGAGTATCCGCGGGTAAGTAGTTCATGCGCGCAGTGATTACCCGACAGGTGTCTGTTTCCAGCAGTTCGGGGTGCAGCCGCTTTTCGAGATTGCGTTCGAGATAACCCATTTCACCGGCAAAACCCCTGGCCAGCCAGGCTCTGACATGAGGGGCATGTGCACTTAAATCCACATCGCTGATCGCGATATCGGCAAAGCCCAGCACCTGTCCCCAGGTTTTGATTGTCTGCAGATCTGGCAGCATCAGTGGCCATCTTTGTGATGAAAAGCGCAGTATAATGATCCGTTCGCAAAGCGCTGTGTGTTTATGTTGCCAGTTGATACCTACCTTTATTCTGCGGCGGACAGCCGTGTTGCAGATGCAAATGCCATCGCACAGCTCAATGTGCCTGGTTACACCCTGATGCAGCGGGCTGCACAAGCGGCATTGGCGCTGCTACTGGATCGCTTTGCCGGTGTGGGTGCGATCACCGTGGTCTGTGGCAAAGGCAATAACGCCGGCGACGCTTATCTTGTTGCCAGCGGCGCTCACCGCCTCGGCATAGAGGTGCAACTTCTGGCCGCAGAACCGCCCTCATCTCTGCAGGGGGATGCGGCTGAAGCGTTTGCCGAAGCAGCTGCAAACGGCCTGGTTGTGGACAATAAAATTCGACCCCTGCTGGGCGGCCTGGTTGAGGGTAATAAAATTCAATCCCTGCGCGGCGACGTGATTGTGGATGGGCTGCTTGGTACCGGTCTGCGGGGCGCACCCCGGGCGGAATACGCCGACTGGATACAACGGATCAATGCGTCCGGCAAACCGGTCCTTAGTCTGGACGTGCCATCGGGTATCGACGCCGATACCGGGGCTGCGCCAGGTGCGGTGGTGAAGGCGACCCATACGATGTCGTTTATCACGCCCAAAATTGGTCTTCACACTGGCGCAGGCCTTGCGGCGGCAGGCCAGCGACACCTTGATGATCTTGGCGTACCGTCGCACTGTTTTCCCACAAGCCCGGTTACAAGCCTGCATTGGCGTCGTGATATGTTGCCTGGATTAGAAGTGAATACTTACAAACATCGCCAGGGTCATGTGGTCATTGCCGGCGGTGATGACAATATGCCTGGTGCGGTGATCATGGCTGCAGAGGCGGCGCTGCGTGTAGGTGCGGGGATGGTCACTGTGCTCACCCGGGCTCAGCACACCTCCGCACTGGTCAGCCGCACACCGGAAATCATGGTGCTGGGCTTTTCTGAATCAAATGACGATGCGCGGGTCAAAGCACTGCTGGGCAAAGCCAGTTGTGTGGTTCTGGGTCCGGGTCTGGGCCGCAGTTCATGGTCAGAATCACTCTTTGATCAGGTTCAGGCCTCGGGTCGACCTGCCCTGGTTGATGCTGACGGATTATACTGGCTGGCAGCTGAAGGTGCCTGGCATGGGGGTGCGTTAACAATTACCCCTCATGTCGCTGAAGCGTCCCGCCTGTTGGGTCTGGAAGCAGACGCCGTGCAGGCTGATCGTCTTGCGGCGGCACGACAACTGGCTCAGCAGTATGCCTGCCAGGGGGTGCTGAAAGGTGCAGGCTCGGTTGTTTTTGCACAAAACGAAGCGCATCTGGCGATCTGCGGACATGGCAATCCCGGCATGGCTTCTGCGGGTATGGGTGATGTGTTAAGTGGTGTGCTTGGTGGCATGCTGGGTTACACACGTGGGCCATTCTCACCGTTGCAGGCGTTAAATGCAGGTGTTGCACTGCATAGCGCAGCGGCAGATCATGCAGCGCTCGAATTGGGTCAACGCAGTCTGCAGGCTACGGATGTCATCGCGGCGCTGCCTGACCTGTTATAGAGAGGCCTGGCTGTTATAAAAAAGGTGTTGTAGACAGACGTTGTGAACTTTCAGGACATGGACAAACCGGTTGAGTTACAAAACGCGGAATTAAATCAGCATTTGCCCGATGAGACGGCAACGGTTGCCTTTGGCCGCAGTCTGAGTGACATTTTACAGACACGCTTCGGGGGGCGGGCCGTGGTTTTCCTGCGTGGCCAGCTGGGTGCGGGTAAAACAACCCTGGTTCGGGGTCTGCTTGCCGGGCTGGGACATACCGGCGTGGTGAAGAGCCCTACCTATACGCTCCTGGAACCGTACAATATGTCAGCGACTGAGGTGTTTCACTTCGATTTGTATCGGGTGAATGATCCACAGGAGCTGGAATTCATCGGCTTTGACGAAATTATCGATGGCCCGGGTTTGAAGCTGTTTGAATGGCCAGAAAAAGCTGCGGACTGGTTGCCGCATCCGGATGTTGAAATCAGACTAGAGGTGGTAACGGATACCCAACCGGTATCCCGTGAGGTGTCAGTTGTCTTTACTTAATCTGCTGAACAGAGACACAAAGATGGCAGCGCTGCTTGCGCTGCTGTGTAGCGGCCTGTTGCCTGGGTCGGTATCAGCTGCGGCATTGAAAAGTGTGCGTATGCACGAAGCACCGGATTCCACCCGGGTGGTGTTTGATACCGACGCGGCGGTGACCTACAAAATTTTCACTCTTGAAGACCCGCACCGGGTGGTGGTGGATCTGCAGGGTGTGACGCCTCGACCCGGCTTTGATCCCGCCGTGGTTGCGGTTGGTCGAGCACGGGTGGCCAGCCTGCGGGCAGCTGATCGCAACGGCAATTATCGGATTGTCATCGATACAAAAACCCGCCTTACGCCCCAAGCGTTCACCCTCAAACCTATTGACCCTTACGGCCACCGGCTGGTCATCGACCTGATTGAACCCAATCCCAGCTCGCCGGCACCCAGAGTTGTCGCGCCAGCGGCAAATCGGGATGTGGTCATTGCCATTGATGCCGGGCACGGTGGCGATGACCCCGGCGCGGTCGGACCGAAAAGAATTCTTGAGAAAAACGTTGTGCTGCAGATTGCACGGCGTCTGAAACGTAATCTGGATGCAGTAGATGGGTTTCGTGCTGAACTGGTACGAACCGGTGATTACTACCTGCCTCATCGCAAACGTACTCAGCTGGCACGGGATAAACGGGCTGACCTGTTTGTCTCGGTACACGCGGATGCGTTTAAAGAAGCCAACGTAAAAGGTGCTTCGGTCTATACCCTGTCAGATCGCGGCGCAACCAGTGAAACAGCGGCCTGGCTGGCTGAACGAGAAAACAGAGCTGATTTGTTAGGTGGTGTTGGTGACGTCAGTCTGACCGACAAAGATCCGGTGCTGGCACATGTGCTCCTGGATTTATCCATGGATGCCAATCGGTCGCAGAGTATTGATGCCGGTCGCGCGGTACTGGCGAACCTGGGCCGGGTCACAAAGCTGCACAAACAGCGTGTGGAGCAGGCGGCTTTTATTGTGCTGAAGTCGCCGGATATGCCTTCTATTCTTGTTGAAACAGGCTTTATTTCCAATCCTGACGAAGCCCGGCGCCTGTCTCAGGCAGAGCATCAGGCTAACGTTGCTCGTGCCATCGCCGATGGTATTGAACAGTTTATGCGCCTCAACCCGCCGCCGGGGTCGTTGCTGGCATCACAAAATGTGCCGTCCAATGAAATGCGTTACACCATCGCGCCGGGAGATACCCTGTCTGCGATTGCGCAGCGCTATGGCGTCAGTTCCACAACGCTGAAATCAAAAAATGGATTGCGCACAGACACCATCAGAGTGGGTCAGGTGCTGCTGATTCCAGGCGTCTAAATGTCCGCTCACCGCGTCAAGCGGCTTTCAGGTTTTGTTGCAGACCAAATTGCCGCCGGTGAGGTTGTGGAGCGGCCTGCGTCTATCGTGAAAGAGCTGATTGAGAATAGTCTGGATGCACAATCTTCCCAGATCGATGTTCGCACAGAGGAAGGTGGCAGCAGTCTGATCTGGGTACAGGACAATGGTTATGGTTTGCACCCTGACGATTTATCTCTGGCGCTGGAACGACATGCAACCAGTAAAATAACAGATGCAGAAGATCTGCTGGGCATTGCCAGTCTCGGTTTTCGTGGCGAGGCACTGGCCAGTGTGGCCTCTGTTGCCCGGGTCAAACTCAGCAGCGCCCAACCTGGCGCCACCATGGGGTATCAGCGCGAGGTGCATGGCGGAGAGCTGATGGCGCAGGGGCCGGTTGCCCACAACACCGGTACCACCGTGGAAGTACGCGATCTTTTTTACAACACACCTGCGCGGCGTAAATTTCTGAAAGCTCAGCGCACTGAGGCGGCACAGATCGATCAGGTTTTCCGGCGCTTGAGCCTGGCGCATATGGACGTTGGTTTTTCGTTGCGGCAATCCTCTGAAAAGTCTGCATCCGCGCGGGCGTTGTCGCTGCCGGCGGGGCGTATTGAAGAACGTCTCGGTCAGGTACTTACAGCAGATTTTCTCACCCACAGTATTGTGGTTGATGAAAGCTGGGATAACTTCCGCCTGCATGGCTGGGTGGGACTGCCCGCCTTCCATCGACGTCTGGCGGACCAGCAATACTTTTACGTGAATGGCCGGGCGATCCGCGATAAGTTAGTCGGGCACGCGGTTCGTCAGGCTTATCGGGATGTCATGTTCCATGGGCGGCAACCGGTTTTTGTGCTGTATTTTGAGCTGCCCCAGGATACCGTCGACGTCAATGTGCACCCGACCAAGCATGAGGTGCGGTTTCGCGAATCCCGTGCGGTGCATGATTTTATTTTTGGCAGCTTGAATCGCGCCCTGCGGGAAGTGCGTCCACAAACTCAGGATACAACCCAGGGGTCGGTAATCCCTTCGTCCATCCCTTCGCCCCTCCAATCCGGCGGGCAGATGACAAAAACCTGGCCGTCTGTGCAGGAGAGCGCTGCGTTCGAAATGTCTCTGGGTGCACAACCTGGGTCGATAGAAAATTCAGCTGCAGCAGCATCCGCTAGCGCGCCGCAGTCGCAAACCCCGCCACTGGGTTATGCGTTGGGACAGGTGCACGGTGTGTATATTCTGGCGCAGAATAATGAAGGGCTGGTGATTGTTGATATGCATGCTGCGCACGAGCGGGTGACCTACGAAAAGCTGAAAGCTCAGGCAGCAGATGCATCCATCGCACGCCAGCGTCTGCTGGTGCCGGAAAACCTCAACGTGACCGAGGCAGAAGCGGAACTGGTGGAAAATCTAAGTGATACTTTCCTGCAGGCAGGCCTGGTCATTGAGCGCTCCGGCATTCAGTCAGTGTGTCTGCGCGAGGTGCCTGCACTGATATCCTTCAAAAAGTTGCAGCCTATGGTTCGTGATTTCATTGCTGAACTGGCTGAGTTTGGTAACAGCGATGAGCTGGAACGCGGTCAACTCGATCTGTTAGCCAGCGTCGCCTGTCATGGCTCCGTTCGTGCTAACCGTAGTCTTACCATTGCAGAAATGAATGGTCTGCTGCGCGAGATGGAAGTCACTGAAAACGCCGGCCTGTGTAATCACGGACGGCCAACTTACTTTACCCGCAGTTTGGCGGACCTAGATAAACTGTTCTACCGGGGGCAGTAAGTGAATCGACAGGTTGTCCTGCTGCTTGGCCCTACGGCGGTGGGTAAGACCGCGGCAGCGATGGCGCTGTTTGATCAGCTGGGTGGCGCTGATAAAGTGCGATTGATCAGTGCCGATTCAGCGCTTGTTTATCAGGGCATGGATATCGGTACCGCTAAACCCAGCAAAGCTGAGCTGGCGCGTTATCCCCACGAGTTAATTGATTTTCGCCAGCCCCGGGACACCTATACTGCGGCAGATTTTGTTGCTGATGCTGACCGGCTCGTCGAAGACGCTCTGCAGCAGGGACAATTGCCGGTAATAGTTGGCGGCACCATGCTGTACGTGAAGCGCTTTGTTGAGGGTATCGCCGAACTGCCAAGTGCCGACCTGGGTATTCGGGCGCAGCTGCAGGCGGCTTTTGATGCGGGTAAAGGACCTGAATTACATGCTCAGCTTGCAGCCATTGATCCAAAGGCCGCGGCAAACATTCATCCGAACAACCCTCAGCGGCTGCTGCGGGCGTTGGAGATTGTGCAACAAACCGGTCAACCCATCAGTCACCTGTGGTCGGAACTTGGCGGGCTGCCTGCTGTCGAACGTCTGCAGGCCCAGATACGCAGTTTTGCCATCGTGCCGGACGACCGTAAAGTTCTGCATGAACGCATTGCGGCGCGCTTTGCAGCCATGCTGGCAGCGGGATTCCTTGATGAACTGCAGGCCTTGTATGCACAGCCTGAATTAAAGGCAGATCTGCCGGCACTGCGTGCGGTAGGTTACCGTCAGGGGTTTGCCTATTTACGCGGCGAATGCAGCGAGGCGCAGTTTCATGCTGATGCGGTTACCGCGACGCGCCGCTTAGCCAAACGGCAGCTGACCTGGCTGCGCCAATGGCCTGACTTACAGAACCTGTTCTGGGGCGATGCTGACACACTCGCTGCAGAGATTGTCAGTGCGGTGAAACCGTTGTAACCATCGGTTTAGCGGTACTAACGTGTCATGACGGCTTGTAACATTACGTGTTACGCTTGGTATCAAAATAACAGCGGCGGGAACGCCGCGACAGCGTCGTTTGTCAGTCTTATCTATCTGCGATCTGAACAGGACGTAAGAACAGTAAGAACAGTTAAAACTGTAAGTGCCTGAGTTAGGCTGACCAGCGTTTAAGGAGACCACAATGTCGAAAGGGCATACCTTACAAGACCCTTATCTCAACGCTTTACGCAAGGAACGTGTACCGGTTTCCATCTATTTGGTAAACGGTATCAAGCTGCAGGGCCAGATTGAGTCTTTTGACCAGTTTGTGGTGCTGCTGAAAAATTCCGTAAGCCAGATGGTTTACAAACATGCCATTTCAACCGTGGTACCCGCACGCAACGTCAAACTGCCTACGGGTAGCGAAGAAGAGGATTAACGCTCAGGCGCCTGCAGTACTTCCTTTAGAAGATGTGGACCGTCCACAGGACGTAGTAACCAAATATGTTGTTTGAACGCCCCGAAGCCGGAAAGCGAGCCGTTGTGCTGCATGTTGAATTGCGTGGCCAGGCGAATCCGGACAAAGACGAATTTATTGAGCTGGCTCGTTCGGCTGAAATCGATGTGGTTGAGGTTGTGGTGTCACCCCGTGATGCGCCAGATGCTCGCGCGTTTGTCGGATCCGGCAAAGTTGCAGAAGTTAAACAATCGCTGCGCGCTGGTGATGCGGACCTGCTGCTGATTAATCACGAGTTATCAGCCGGCCAACAACGGAATCTGGAGAGTGAGCTCGAGTGTCGCGTGATCACGCGGACTGAATTGATACTAACCATATTTGCCGAGCGCGCACGCAGCCACGAAGGTCAGCTGCAGGTTGAACTGGCCCAGCTCAAACATGCCCAGACCCGATTGGTTCGCGGTTGGACCCACCTGGATCGACAGAAAGGTGGCATCGGTATGCGCGGTGCTGGTGAGAAACAGATCGAGCTTGATCAGCGGATGTTGAGCGAGCGCATCAAATCGGTGGAAAAGAAGATTGCCGTTGTCAGCAAGCGCCGCAGTCAGAATCGACGCGGTCGCGGCCGTCGCGGTACCCCAACAGTTGCATTGGTTGGTTACACTAACGCCGGCAAGTCGACGCTGTTCAATCAGATGACCAATGCCAGCGTCTATGCAGAAGATCAGTTGTTTGCGACCCTGGACCCCACCATGCGCCGTATTGCGGTGCCGGGTCTAAATGACGTGGTGCTGGCAGATACAGTAGGGTTTGTGTCGCTCCTGCCACATGCGTTGGTCGAGGCATTCAAAGCAACGCTGGAAGAAGTGGTGCATGCAGATCTGCTGTTGCACGTGGTGGATGCTGCAGATGAGCTCAGCGGAGAACGCCTGCAGCAGGTCAGAGATGTCCTACAAGATATCGGTGCAGATCAGGTGCCTGAGATGCTGGTCTTGAATAAAATAGACCTACTGCCACAAAACGAGATACCGCAGGCGGTGCAGGAAACGCAAGATAACGTCAAAGGCGTTTTCCCTGTCAGCGCAATCAACGGCCAGGGCATCACAGCCCTGATAGAAGGAATCGGCGCGGCACTGGGTGTTGCGGCGCCGCATCAGGTAGTATTGGACTCTGCCGACGGACGCACACGCGCCTGGCTATATCGGTCCGGTGCGGTGTTGGATGAGCAAACCATGGAAGACGGCAGCCTGCAATTAACCCTGCAAGCGGACGACGGACTGCTTAAGCAACTGCAAAGTTCACCACAAGTTATGTTGCGTGGTGACAATACCCCCCCTAAAATTTCGATCAGCAACTAAAGTCAGCCCGAACAGTTACATAATAACGGGCTGCACAATCTAAGCGGAGACAGACATGGCGTGGAATGAGCCAGGTGGCGGTGATAAAGATAAAGACCCTTGGGGCAATCGTTCTGACCAGGGGCCGCCTGATCTAGACGAAGCGATTCGAAAGCTGCAATCCCAGCTCTCGGGTATATTTGGTGGCGGCAAAGGTGGCAGCGGCAGTGGCGGTGGTGCAAGCATCTCCGGCGGCGCACTGGGACTGGTGGGCTTTGTGTTGATTGCCATCTATGCCTTTACCGGTGTCTATCAGGTGGACCAGCAGGAGCGCGGTGTTGTGTTCCGTTTCGGCGCAGCACAGGAAGTCCTCAAAGAACCAGGTCTGCACTGGAACCCGCCGCTGATTGATCAGGTTGAACTGGTCAATGTTACTCAGGTACGTTCGCACTCGACTCAATCCAGCATGTTGACCCAGGATGAAAACATTGTAGACATCAGCCTGACGGTGCAATGGGTGGTAGACAATGCTAAAGATTTCATTGTGAACGTGAAAAATCCCGAATCCAGCCTGGCTCAGGCAACAGAAAGTGCCTTGCGGCATGTTGCGGGCAGTTCAACCATGAACCAGGTCATCACCGACGGTCGTGAGGCCATTGCGGCTGAAGTGCAAACCCGACTGCAGAATTATCTGACCAGTTATGGCACAGGTATTTTTGTTAACAAGGTCAACATTGATCGCAGTGCGCCGCCGCAACAGGTGCAGGAAGCGTTTAATGACGTACAGAAAGCTAAAGAAGATCAGCAGCGGTTTATTAACCAGGCGACTGCTTATGCGCAGCAGGTTGTGCCCGAGGCGCGTGGTCGTGCGGTACGCCAGATAGAAGAAGCCAACGCTTACCGGGACCGAGTGATTGCAAGGTCAACCGGTGAAGCGCAACGCTTTGATAAACTGCTGGCAGAGTACCAGCAGGCTAAGCGGGTAACCCGCGACCGTCTGTATATTGATGCCCTGGAATCGGTGCTCAGCAACGCCAGCAAAATCATGGTGGACGTGGAAGGTGGTAACAACATGATGTACCTGCCTTTGGATCAGCTGACGAGGCAGCGCGCCGGTGGCGCCGAAGGCGCCATTGAT
>CBDUMB010000020.1:0-15500 GCA_965368205.1 uncultured Pseudomonadaceae bacterium
AAAATATGTCTGCTTATCTTGATGAAATCGAACGCCTGCGCACTCAAATCAAAGCTAAAGATGAGTGGCATGCAATCAACCCTGAATACGCTGCGCGCATGAAGCTGCAGAATCGTTTCACCACCGGCCTGGAAATCGCGCAATACACCGCTGACATCATGCGTCGCGACATGGCCAACTACGACGCTGATTCCAGCAAGTACACCCAGAGCCTGGGCTGCTGGCATGGATTCATCGCCCAGCAGGTGATGATGGGTGTGAAAAAACATCAGAAAACCACCGACCGCAGCTACATCTATCTATCAGGTTGGATGGTTGCTGCATTGCGTTCTCAGTTTGGCCCTCTGCCGGATCAGAGCATGCATGAGAAAACCACCGTTTCTGACCTGATTGAAGAGATTTATACCTTCCTGAAACAGGCAGATGCACGCGAACTGCGACACATGTTTGTTGAACTGGACGAAGCCCGCGAAAACGGCGGCGACGTAGACAGCATTATTGCCCGCATTGATAACTACGAAACCCACGTTGTGCCAATCATCGCGGACATCGATGCCGGTTTCGGTAACGAAGAAGCCACCTACCTGCTGGCTAAGCGCATGATCGAAGCAGGCGCCTGTGCTATTCAGATTGAAAACCAGGTCTCTGACGCCAAGCAGTGTGGCCACCAGGCGGGTAAAGTCACCGTGCCTCACGAAGACTTTGTTTCTAAAATCAACGCTGTACGTTATGCGTTCCTGGAGCTGGGTATCGAAAACGGCATCATTGTGGCGCGCACAGATTCATTAGGTGCTGGCTTAACCCAGAAAATTCCTGTGTCTCTGCAGCCTGGCGATCTGGGCAGCAAGTACAATGAGTTCCTCGACACCACCCCTGTAAACGATGTTTCTGAATTGCAGGACGGTGACGTCACTATCCACCAGGGCGGCCAACTGGCTAAGCCAAAGCGTCTGGATAACGGTCTGTACGCGTTCAAAGAAGACACCGGTATCGACCGCGTTGTGCTCGACTGTATCACCAGCCTGGAACATGGCGCTGACCTGCTGTGGATTGAAACAGAGAAACCAAACGTTGCGCAGATTGCGGAAATGGTTAACGAGATCCGTAAAGTTCGCCCCGAAGCAAAACTGGTGTACAACAACTCTCCTTCTTTCAACTGGACCTTGAAGTTCCGCGACCAGGTGTACCAGGAGTGGAAAGCAGCAGGCAAAGATCTGTCAGCTTATCCTGATCCCGCAAATGACGAAAAAGCTCTGATGGACGTTGCCCTGGACGATTCTGAACTGGCTATCGAAGCAGACAAGCTGGTGCAGACCTTCCAGGCAGATGCGGCGCGCGAAGCGGGTATCTTCCACCACCTGATCACCCTGCCGACCTACCACACGGCTGCGTTGTCTACCGACATCCTGTCATCTGGTTACTTTGGCGACCTGGGTATGCTGGCTTACGTACGTGACGTACAGCGCCAGGAGATCCGTCGTGATCTGGCGGCTGTTAAGCACCAGGATCTGGCCGGCTCTAACGTGGGCGATGACCACAAAGAGTACTTCCTCGGTGAAAAAGCACTGCTGGCTGGCGGTACCGCCAACACCATGAACCAGTTCTAAAGGTTGCAGTGATCAGGCTGCCTCTTCACTGAGCAGGCAGCCAGATAAAAAGGGGTGTTTCGACACCCCTTTTTTGTTTCAGCAGACCACATCAACTGATTACTCGCCTGCGTACTCAACATCTGCCATGACGGCCTGCGCCATCACCAATCTGTCTTGCATCCGGCCCGGCATTGTTTGCCAGTAGTAGCTGAAGGTCCCCATGGCAATCGCCAGCGCCCAGGCACGGCCACGAAGCCATTGCGCATCATCAACCCCCAGCCGGATCCTGAAGGATTCACGGCTTTGCCGATCAAACAACTCCCAGGCCCCATGCAGGTCAATGGTGGGATCACCCACCGCCAATCCACCAAAATCCAGCACAGCGCTGAGTTTGTTGTCTTTAAGCAGCAGGTTTTCAGCAACCAGGTCGCTGTGATACCAGCGGTCAGGTCCCACAGCATTTGCGCCTGGCAACAATATTGAACGCTGCCAGACATCCAACACGGCGTCGAGATCAAGATCCAAACCCTCAATGGATCGGCAATCCTGAATTGTACGTCGCATATGACGATCGTACTCGGCCAGCGACCGCCCTCTATACCAGCGTAAGCCGGGGTCAGTAGCGGCCGCCTCGGGTACTTCAATACCGCGGAGGGCAAAAATGACATCAGCCAGATCTGCAGCCAGCCCACGACTTTGCACGGTTGAAACTTTTTTTAGCCCACAGGCCGGCGGCAACTCACCGTCAAGCCACCCAACAATCGACCATGACTCGGGATAGCCGTATGCAGGCCGACCCAGGGCAACAATCTCAGGCACCGCAACCGACAGATGTCGCCTCAGTTCAGGCAGCCACCGTTTTTCTTTCTCGATCGCACCACCACTGCCGGGTTGGCGCGGCACACGCACCAACAGATCTTTTCCGAGGCGATACAATACGTTAGACGAACCCGAAGCATGCAGGCGTGTGAGCGGCAATCCGGCGTACTGCGGAAACTCGGCACAGACGAGCTTAGAAACCAGATCGTCATCTATTCGAATTTCATCTTTATGGAGAATAAGATTCATCAGAGCAACAGCAAAGGATCAGCTAAAACATTGTGTTAGCGTTTTGTGCCGCTGCTGGGATCACCTGCAGAACATCCCAGTGCTCGACAATTTTGCCGTTGTCATCAAAACGGAAAATATCGATACCTGCATAGTCCAGATTACCTGGCCACTCCTGATGACAATGCAGGACAACAAACTCGTTTTCCGCCACCACACGCTTGAACGTGACGCGTTTACCGGGAAATTCGCTGGCCATACGCTCAAAGTATTCAATGAAGGCCACTTTACCATCCGCGACTTCCGGATTGTGCTGAATATATTGGGCTCCGACGTAGCGCTCTACCGCCTGACGTGGCTGACATTGATTGAACATCAGATCGTAGAACGCCTGAGCGCTAAGTTTGTTTTTCGCAGCACTGTCATCTTGCGCCATCACTTGTACTCACCAGTTATTAGTCCAGCTTCTCATGGTAGTGAAACTTAACCAGATAAACCCGTTCACCAGAGCCGTGTTTGGCTGTCTTCAACAGATCGGCCAGACTACTGAACCCTGTTTCGCGCGCCAGTTTTGCGGTGATGTCTTCAAAACCAATCTCCCGCAAAGACTCAACCACAATAAAACCAGGCGCCAGTCGATAAGCATTACCTACTTTCACACGAGGCGATTTCCAGATGCGTACCGACTGGGTTATTTCATGATTTTTGATCGGTTCGCGTAACCGCTTAGTAAACTGCATATATGCAACCTGATCTGTTCGAAGCGCATCTTTAGAACTGACGAGTTTCGCCGATGTTGAGAATCCATGCAGCATCGTCCCCGAATTGAGTTTTGATTGCGGCTTGTCTGAATCGTTGGGGTGGCTCTGCCAGCGGCTCGTCAGAGAGATCGAAGGTACCAAAATGAATCGCCACAGCACGCTCGGCATCCAGGTCGATGGCAGCTTGCACGGCCTCTTCAGGATTCATATGTGATTCGCGCATCATGGCCCGGGGTTCATAAGCGCCGATAGGCACAGCCACCAGATCAAAAGGCCCCAGCCGTTTTCCGATGGCTTCGAATTCTGAGAAATAGCCTGTATCACCCGCGAAGTAAAAACGCCGGTCCACAGACGTGACCGCCCAGGAAGACCACAAGGCTTTATGATCATCTGTGAGACTTCTTTTACTCCAGTGCTGAGAGGGCAGGCAATGAACAGTGACACCCTCGTGGACCACCGCCTGCCCCCAATCAAGCTCCTGCACATTGTCAATTTTCTGCTCGCGTAGCAGCCCCCCATTGCCTAGCGGTACATAAAATACGGTCTCAGAGCTGCGCTTTGCCAAGGCACGCAACGTGGGCAGGTCCAGATGATCATAATGGTTGTGAGAAATAATCACGAAGTCGATCGGCGGCAGATCTTCCATCAATAACCCCGGCTCAACATAACGCCTGGGACCGATCAGTGGCACTGGACTCGGCCGATTCGACCATGTCGGATCGGTCAGAAAAGTAAGGTGCCCCATTTGCACAAGCAGAGTGGCATGACCGACCCATGTCACCGTCGGCACACTGTGTCGCGCATTTTCGCGCAGGAAAACTCCGTCGTTGGCGATGCGTTCCGGGGCATCTTCTCCACTGCGGAAGTAAGTCCCAAAGCGCCGCAGGATAAAAGGCACTCTGACGGACAACGTACCGTGGCCGATCTCGCCAGCGAGATTTTCAAACCGACCGTCATCGCTTCGAGGCGCACCCCCAGCAAGATTGCTGCCTTGGGCGTATGTCAACACGAACGGCAGCACAACTGTGATTGCCAGCACACCGCCTAAGAAATATTTTTTCACTCGCCGACCTCGCTGAATAAACAGTAGCGGTTATTTCGGTTCCAGCAGGTCCCACAGGTTTCCGCACACATCCTCGAATACCGCCACCGTACCATAGGGCTCCTGCCTTGGTGGTTCGACAAAGTTCACACCGGATGCTTTGTAGGACGTGTAATCACGCCAGAAATCATCGGTATGCAGGAACAGAAAAACCCGGCCGCCAGCCTGGCTCCCAACACACGCTACCTGTGACCCGTGATCTGCACGCGCAAGCAGAAGTCGGCTCTCAACAGAACCTTTGGGCGCCACTACTACCCAGCGTTTATCCTCCACTGGCAGATACGTGTCCTCTATCAAATCGAAACCCAGAACACCCACAAAGAAAGCGATTGCCTCGTCATAGTTATGAACCACGAGTGTCGTTAAGGCCAAAAACTGTTTCAAATTGCCATCCAGAAGCTTGCGTAACCAAATATCCTGACAGTTCTGCCGCCCAATGGAAATGTGTCTGTCGCTGCTCATCGGAACAGCAGCGCTTGCTGCAGTTGAATGCGTACCGGCAAACATTTAATTGCATATTGCGTGATCATACACGTATCATGCAGGCTATTACGTAACACGCTACTTCGGAGTCTATCCATGGATTCGCGTAAGGCACACCAGAAAACCCTGGTCCAGGACTATAAAAAGCAGCCTAAAAAGCTGGGCGCCTACTGCATTCGCAATACGTCAAATTCGAAGTGTTTTGTCGGCGTGAGCCGTGATCTTGATGCACGCATGAACCGACATCGATTTGAGTTGCGCATGAATGCGGAGCAGGTCAGCGCTGACCTGCAGAGTGACTGGAACAGCCAGGGTGCGGAGGTGTTTGACTTCGCCATTCTCGACACCATAGAGCCCTCTGACGATCCGCAATACGACCCCAGCGAGGATCTGGAGGTCCTGGAACAGCTTTGGCTGGAACAACTCAAGCCGTTTGTCCCTCAGGGCTACAACAAACCGCCGTCTGCCTGATACCTTCGAGCCTCGCATGCAGGTGCCAACCTTGGTAACTTAGCGTCCAGGGTGAAGGGGGATTTATGACAGATACAGACGCGAGATCATCGCTGAAGTCGGTGGTCGAAGATTTGCGTGCAGAGGGTGACGAGCTCTACCAGCTGCTGGAGGAAATGGACACGGGTTTCTGGACCCAGGTGTCTACATTTAAAGACTGGACCGTATGGGATGTGGTCGCCCATCTGCACCTTTCAGACCACATGGCGCTGACCAGCCTGCGCAGCAGTGATGATTTCAAGACACTGATGCGCGACATGGGCAAATCCGGTTCCATGCGCGCTTACACAAACGCCTGGCTGACCGAAAATGGTCATTCGATCAACGGGCCAGAGCTGCTTATTCGCTGGCGCACAATGTTCCAACAGTTATGTGAGGCGCTGGCGGCCGCGAACCCGGACGAACGTTTTGCCTGGGCAGGTCCCGGCATGAAAGCCCGTATGTTTGCCACTGCGCGGCAAATGGAAACCTGGGCCCATGGCTGGGAAATCTACGACTTGATGAAAGTTAAACGACACCATTCAGATCGTTTACAGAATATTGTAACCATTGGTGTGCGGACTTTTGGCTGGTCGTTCAGCAATCGCAAACTTCCGGTACCTGAACCGGCACCCTACGTCGAACTCACTGCACCTTCGGGGAAGCTCTGGACGTTTAATGATCAGGATGAAAACAACTGTGTTCGCGGCACTGCCGTCGACTTCTGCCAGGTCGTCACCCAGGTGCGGAACGTCGCCGATACACAGCTTCAAGTCAGCGGAGACACCGCAAACGCCTGGATGGCGATTGCCCAGTGTTTCGCTGGACCACCCGAAGACCCGCCTGCACCGGGCACACGCAGCACATCGCTTTAACGCGCCATTAAAACAAGAGACCGCACATGAAACACTTAAAGCTCAAATTGATCAGCGCCGGATGTATCGCGTTGCTGCTTGCTTCCTGCGCAACACAGCCGGAACCGGACAGCACAGAGGATACCTCGACTGGGCTCGCAGCAACTGACGGTGTGACCGCCCCGTTACTCGAAGGTATCGGCCCGCTGCAGTTCCCTATCAGTACTAACGTCCCCCTGGCGCAAGCCTATTTCAATCAGGCTTTGACGCTGTCATTTGGTTTCAATCACGCCGAGGCTGTTCGATCATTCAAAGAGGCAGCACGCCAGGATGCCACTTGTGGTATCTGTTGGGCTGGAGCGGCGCTTGCACTGGGTCCGAACATCAACGCGCCTATGTCTGAAGATGCGGTAGCACCCGCCTGGCAGGCCATACAGCAGGCCATCGCCCTGCGCGCGTTCGAAACACCACGAGAGCAGGCTTATATAGACGCCATCGCTACGCGTTACAGTGAAGATGGCGGCGATCGTAAAGCGCTGGACATCATTTATGCCGGCTCCATGAGCGGTCTGGTTGAACAATATCCAGACGACCTGAATGCCCGCGCGTTACGCGCCGAGGCGTTGATGGATCTGATGCCCTGGGCTTACTGGAATGACGACGGCAGTGCCGCCAGTCAGAACACCAACATCCTGGTTGAAGACCTTGAAACGGTGATGGCGGCGGATCCTCAGCATCCTGGCGCGTTGCATCTGTACATTCATGTCATGGAGCGGTTTGAACCCCAACGTGCCGTTGCAGCAGCCGATCGTCTGGGTGGATTGGTACCCGTGGCCGGCCATCTGGTACATATGCCGTCACACATTTATCTGCGTGTTGGCCGCTACAGTGATGCGGTAGATGCAAATGCCGAAGCCGCTGAGGCGGACGAAGATTATATTGCGCAATGTAACGCCCAGGGTCTGTATCCCGCTGCGTACTACCCACACAATATCCACTTCCTGTGGTATTCCGCCATGATGGAAGGTCGTAAAACGCTTTCGATCAGCAGCGCACTGAAACTGGCAGAACGAGTGCCGCTGGATATGGCCCGACAGATGGGGGCTTTGCAGAGTTACGTTGCTGTGCCCGTCTATACCTATGTTCGTTTTGGCATGTGGGATGAGGTGCTGGCGCTGCCTGATGCGCCGGAAGGTCTACCTTTCAGCCAGGCCATGCTGCACTACGGACGCGGGCTGGCCTACGCGGCAAAAGGTGACGTTCAGCGCGCTCAGGCTGAGCTGAATACGTTATCTAACATCGCCACCAGCGAACCTGTGCAGAGCTTGAATATGCGCATGCCCGGGGTAAATGAACCTTTGATGGGTATCGCCAGCAGCCTGGTGACTGCCAGAATCGCCCGGGCCGGAAATGATAGTTATGTGGAACTGGCTGCACTGGAAAAAGCCGTCGCCTTGCAGGATTCACTCCCGTACACCGAGCCACCACACTGGCATTACCCCGTAAGACAGACGTTGGGCGAAGCTCAACTCAGAGCCGGTCATTACGCCGACGCAGCAATCACCTTTGCGCAGGATCTGCAGCACTTCCCGAAAAACCCCTGGTCACTATACGGCTCAGAATTAGCTCAGAATGGTCTTGGCGAAGCCACAGACGATGTACAGCAACAGCGGATCCATGCCTGGCGCAACGCGGACATTGACCCTGCGGTCAGCTGGTAGAAAAGAAATCACATTAGACAAGTTTTAGGAAAACCTATGAAAGTTGTAGATGCCATTGCTCACGCAATGAAAGCCGAAGGTGTTGACGTGTTGTTCGCTTACCCGGTTAACCCCTTAATCGAAGCAGCAGCCAAGCTCGATATTCGCACCGTGATTGTGCGCCAGGAACGTATCGGCCTGCACATGGCGGATGCCTATTCGCGCATGTCTTCCGGAGATAAAATTGGCGTGTTCTGCATGCAACACGGTCCGGGCGCTGAAAACGCCTTTGGCGGCGTGGCCCAGGCCTATTCCGAATCTGTACCGATTCTGGTTATTCCCGCCGGTTACCCTCGGCGCCTGGCGCACTACTACCCGAACTTCAACTCTACCTTGAACATGCAGCACATCACCAAATGGGCTGAACCATTGACCATGGGTAAAGCCATTCCGGAAGTACTGCGACGCGCATTTTTCCAGCTGAGGAACGGTCGCCCCGGACCTGTTCTGTTAGAAGTGCCGGTGGATGTTTTCAACGAAGACGTGCCTGACAGCTGGGAATACATCCCCGCGTTCAGCGCCAAAACCGGCCCGGACCCCAGCGATATTGAAGTGGCAGCCAAGATATTAGCTGAAGCCAGGAATCCCGTTATC
The DNA here is from genome assembly GCA_965368205.1 of uncultured Pseudomonadaceae bacterium. Classification (GTDB taxonomy): domain Bacteria; phylum Pseudomonadota; class Gammaproteobacteria; order Pseudomonadales; family Azotimanducaceae; genus UBA4421. The sequence continues at coordinate 8,680 of CBDUMB010000020.1, forward strand.
TATGCTGGCCAGGGTGTGCATTACGCCAAAGCCTGGGACGAACTGAAAACGCTGGCGGAAACCTGGAACATCCCCGTCACCACCAGCATCGAGGGTAAAAGCGCGTTCCCCGAGGATCACCCCCTGTCACTTGGCAGCGGTGGACGGGCAAACCCGCGACCGGTGGCCCAGTATCTGAAAGAAGCTGACGTTATCCTTGGCATCGGCTGCAGCTTTGCCCTCACGGGCTTTGGTGTGCAGATGCCTAAAGGCAAAACGATTATCCACGCCACTTTAGACCCCATGGATTTGAACAAAGACGTCCCCGCGCAATACGGGCTGATCGGCGATGCCAAGCTAACGCTAGCTGCACTGACCAATGCAATGGCTGGACACGACCGAACGTCCGCTGAACAACGCCAGGATGAACCGGCCCGCATCGCCGCCCTACGCGATGCGTGGATGAGTGAGTGGATGCCCACGCTGACCAACAACGATGCCCCTATTAACCCCTACCGGGTGTTATGGGAGTTGAACAACATGGTGGATAAAGCGGCCACCATCATCACTCACGATGCTGGCAGTCCGCGGGATCAAACCACGCCGTTCTGGCAATCGACCACACCGCTGTCCTATATCGGTTGGGGCAAAACCACGCAATTGGGTTATGGCCTCGGCCTGGCCATGGGCGCTAAACTCGCCCACCCTGACAAATTGTGTATCAACGTCTGGGGCGATGCGGCCATTGGTTTCACCGGTATGGATTTCGAAACCGCCGCGCGGGAACGTATTCCGATTCTGTCGATTCTGTTCAACAATTTTTCCATGGCTATCGAGATTCCTATCATGCCGGTATCCCAGGAAAAATATGGCGCGATTGAGATCTCCGGGCACTATGCCGATATGGCCAAGGCATTTGGCGGCTACGGCGAGCGCATTACTGACCCGAATGATATTGTCGCCGCCCTGGCACGCGGCATTGAAGCCACCCAGAACGGCCAGCCGGCCCTGCTCGAATTCATCACCGATCAGGAAATTACTATTTCTAACGAATAACACCTGTTATCACTGCAATCAACCCAAGGAAATCTATGAAATCTAAAGCCGTCACTCTCGCGGCACGCCCGGTGGGCATGCCGAAAAAAAGTGATTTTGCCATCATTGAAACAGACGTCGGTGAGCCTGGCGATGGAGAAATCCAGGTACAGAACCTGTGTATGTCTGTTGACCCGTACATGCGCGGCCGCATGGTCGATCGTAAGTCTTACGTGCCACCTGTCCAGATCGGCGAAGTACTCACCGGTGGGTGTATCGGCCGCGTACTCAAATCCAATCACCCGGACTTCGCTGAAGGTGATCATGTATCGAGCCATCACGGCTGGCGTGAAGCCTACACCAGCGGTGTTGAAGGTATCGAAAAGCTGGGCGCTCTGGTGACAGACCCGTCAGCTTACCTCGGCGCCATTGGTATGCCGGGCATGACTGCCTATGTGGGGCTGCTTGAAGTAGGCGCGCTGAAAGATGGTGAAACGGTATTTGTATCCGGCGCTGCAGGGGCTGTAGGCAGCATCGTCGGCCAGATTGCCAAACTGAAAGGGTGTCGGGTGCTGGGCAGCGCTGGAGACCAGGAGAAGGTAGACCTGTTGACCGGCGAGTTAGGTTTCGACTACGCCTTCAACTACAAGGACGGCAATATCCTGAACCATCTTCGTGAAGGCGCGCCTGACGGTCTCGATGTTTACTTTGATAATGTAGGTGGAGATCACCTGCAAGCTGCCATCACCCACATGCGGCCTTTTGGCAGAATTCCATTGTGTGGAGCAATTTCTGTCTACAACGACGTTGAGCCTGCGCCTGGCCCCAATAACCTGACCATGGCCATTGGCCTGGGACTGACGTTACGCGGTTTTATTGTCAGCCACTTTAACCACCTGGCAGGCGACTTCCGCCATGACATGGAGCAGTGGGTCACCTCGGGTCAGATTAAGTACAAAGAGACTATCTACGAGGGAATTGATAACGCACCAGATGCGTTTATTGGTCTGTTTACCGGCGCCAATATTGGCAAAATGGTCGTCAACTTCTAAAATGTCCTAGAACAAAGTGTTGGCGGCCATAAGGTTTTTCAAACCCAAATGCCGCCAACACTTGCCATCCACTGGCAAATTCTCTAGCATCCCCTCCCCATCCACCCCCGTGCACAATTTTTCCCGCGGGGAACGGGCAATCAAGGAGGCAACTATGATGATTATCAACCTACAGGGACGCGTTCGCGCACCAGGTAATCGTTATGCCCCTGCTGGCGATGCCTCGTTGGATAGAACCGTGATCTACAACATCACGCGTTAGTACTCCGGCGGTTTAATACCGCCATCTACATTCCAACTCTATTGCTGCAGCGCGTAACCGCTTGGTGACGCCTATCTGCACGCTTTTAATTGGACTGTCCTGAAACCGGAACAAGTGGATGAACACAACAACATTCGAAAATATTGATATCGAAGACCAGAAATACAGCGGTCTCTGGAAAATAACTGCCGGTGAGCGACTGCGTTATCTGACCGCCGTCTTCGCTATGGTACTCACCAACATCTGCATGTTCGGCGCGCCGATCCTCGGCGGCGGTGCCATTGATGTGCTGAACCAGCAGGATCTGATTTACGCGGATGCCTGGTTGGCTACGCTTGCCCGCTGGATTGCAGGTGACCTGACGTTCACCAGCTACATCTGGGCAGCGGCTGTTGCCAGTATTGCTATTACTGCTCTGGGTGGCGTATTTCTATACGTACGCGGGCGCCTGGCGGCGGAAGCTTCCGAGAATATCGCACGCCGTCTACGCGAGGCATTGTATAACCGTTTGCATCATGTTCAGTCCGGTTTCTACGACACAGCAGACACGGGTGATCTGGTGCAGCGTTGCAGCTCCGATGTGGAAACGCTACGGGTTTTTCTGGTCAGCGACGTCATCGAAATTGGCCGCGCCATCATGCTGATTGTCTGCGTGGTACCGATCCTGTTTTCCATACACGTGGAACTGGCATTCTGGTCTCTGTGCATGATTCCATTCCTGATCGTTGGTGCTTACATCTTCTTCAGTAAGGTCAAAGACGTTTTCGAAATGACCGACGAATCTGAAGGGGCAATGACCGCAACCCTGCAGGAAAACCTCACAGGCATCCGCGTGGTGCGCGCATTCGCACGCCAGTCTCACGAGATTGAACGCTTCGGCGCCCGCAATGCAGACTTCCGCAACAAAAACTTTCGCCTGATTCAGCTGATGTCCGCCTACTGGAGCATTTCGGACTTCTTCTCCATGAGCCAACTGGGCATTGTTCTGTTGGCAGGTGGCTATTTTGCGCTGGCGGGGACGCTGACAGTTGGCGATCTGTTCATTTACATGACGTGCCTGTCCATTGTGATCTGGCCAGTACGCCAACTCGGACGCGTCCTCACAGATACCGGCAAAGCGGTGATTGCCCTGGGCAGGGTGAACCATATTCTGCAGGCCCCGGAAGAAGCCACCGACTTCACGCCGCCTACAGGCCGCGCGAAAGGCATCATCAGCGCTCGCAATCTGACTTATGGCTACGGCGACGACGAACCCGTACTACGCAATCTTTCTGTGGATATTGCCCAGGGCGAAACTCTGGCCATCGTCGGCCCACCTGGCTCCGGCAAAACCAGTTTCATACGCGCCCTGCTGCGTCTGTATCCCTACAGCAGCGGCAGTCTGACCCTGGACGGCCGCGAAATTTCGGAACTGGATCGTTTCTGGCTGCGCGCGCAGATTGGTGTCGTGTTACAGGACCCATTTCTGTATTCACGCTCCATTGCAGACAATCTGGCGGTTGGACGTCCTGGCGCACCCCATGACGACATTGTTCGCGCCTGTGAAGAAGCCGCTATTCATAGTTCCATAGACGGTTTCCCCGGCGGTTTTGACGAGATGGTCGGCGAACGCGGAGGGACCCTGTCCGGTGGCCAGCGACAACGCCTGGCTCTGGCGCGGGCGTTGCTTAAAGACCCACCGGTACTGGTGCTGGATGACTCGCTTTCTGCCGTGGACACAGGCACCGAGAAACTCATTCTTGATGCCCTGCAACGCCGCAAAGGCCGCCAGACCACCATCATCATCGCCCACCGATTGAGTTCCGTGATGCACGCAGACCGCATCATGGTACTGGAAGACGGTAAATGCGTGCAGATGGGTAGCCACACGGAGCTGGCGACACAACCCGGCAACTACCAGCGGTTATGCGAAATACAAGGCGCCCTGGACGAACAGATATTGCAGGACGTAGACAACACCAGGACGGATGCTCCGACCGATACTCAGAGACATCCCGAGGATTAAGAGATGTACGACGACGAAAATTATGATGACGGATTTGATGAAGAGGCACTGGCTGCCCGTATCAACCTGGATCTGTGGAAAAAACTCTGGGGCTATGCTGCACGCTACCCCACTGAACTGAAGTGGCTGGCCTGCTTTGCCTTCACCACTGCGCTGATGGAAGTCGCTTATCCACTGTTGACCAAAGGTGTGGTGGATGCGGTGGATACGCACCTGAAAGGCGGACCTGAGCCTGAACTGTGGATCTGGGGCGTGGGCTATTTTATATGTACGGTCATTATCTGCAGCTCTATTGCAGGATTCATTTATATGGCGGGCAAAATCCGTACGCACATATCCCACGATATCCGCGAAGACGGCTTTGCTAATCTGCAGCGACTGAGCTTCAGTTTTTACGACTACAGACCCGTGGGCTGGCTCATGGCGCGTATGACTTCAGACTCTGAACGCCTGTCCAACATTCTTGCCTGGGGATTCCTCGACCTGGTCTGGGGTTTCACCATGATGCTGGGCATCGCGGTGGCGATGTTTGTTATGGACTGGCAACTGGCTTTAGTGGTGTTCTCCGTTTTGCCTCTGCTGGCCTGGATATCCGCACGTTTTCAGCGCCGGATATTGAAAAGCGCGCGTATGGTGCGAGCCACCAACTCGCGCATTACGGGCAGTTTCAACGAAGCCATCATGGGTGTGATGACCAGCAAAGCCTTTGTCCGGGAGGATGCCAACCAGCAGGACTTCCGCAAATTAACCGATCGCATGAACGAAGCTTCGGTCACTAATTTGAGCCACGCTGCGGTATATCTACCCATTGTCATCACCATGGCAAGCCTGGCCACCGGGCTTGCACTGGCGGTGGGCGGTATGAGTATGGTCGCCAATACCATGGCGGTCAGCACTCTGATTGCCTTTATGGCTTACACCCGCCACTTCTTTGATCCCATTGAACAGCTGGGACACTGGTTTGCAGAGATGCAGATGGCACAGGCATCCGCTGAACGGATTTTAAGTCTGATTGAAGCCGAACCTGCCATTGCCGACACAGATGATGTGTTAGCGGCAATGGCGATCCAGGCGGAAAATCAGTCTCAGGGTGGCACATTTGCTGCTGATGGCGGTCAGCAGGTGATTAACCGGCTTGAGCTGAAAAACGTGAGCTTTGCCTACGACCCTGCCAAACCGGTGTTGGATAAAATTGATCTGACCGTGAGCAAAGGCGAAACCATTGCCATTGTGGGTCCAACCGGCGGCGGCAAAAGCACCCTGGTCAACGTGATCTGTCGTTTCTACGAACCTACCGGTGGTCAGGTGTTGATTGACGGTCTGGATTATCGCCAGCGCAGCCTGCACTGGCTGCAGTCCAACATCGGCATGGTGCTGCAGAACGCACATGTGTTTTCCGGTTCAATCCTGGAAAACATACGCTATGGCCGCCTGGAGGCCAGCGACGAAGAAGTTGTCGAAGCCGCGAAAATTGCCGGCGCCCATGACTTTATCAGCGCATTCCCTGATGGATACTTAAGCGACGCAGGCGAATCCGGGAGTCGTTTGTCCGCCGGCCAGAAACAGCTGGTCTCTTTTGCGCGTGCGGTGCTGGCGGATCCACAGATTCTGGTCATGGATGAAGCGACCTCATCCGTCGACACAGAAACAGAACGACGTATCCAACAAGGTATGCAACGGGTTCTGGCCGGGCGCATTGCCTTTATCATCGCGCATCGATTGTCGACCATCCGCGGGGCGGATCGCATCATTGTGATTGAAGACGGGAAAATTGCTGAACAGGGCAGTCATCATGAGTTGATGGCGGCGCGTGGTCACTACTACAACCTGTATCGGCAACAGTCTCTGCAGGAGTCGAGCCGCCAACTCCAGGATGCCTCTGCACCCAGCACTTAATCCAAGGCTGGGTTCAGATCGGTATGCAGAGCTCAGTTGTCCAGCCAGAGACTTCCCCGCGGAGTGCGGTCAAATTGGAACCGCACCTCGACAATCTGATTGATATCCAGGGTTGGCATCTGCGATACAAATTCCTCCAGAGGAAATCGATAGCGCTGCATCACCACTTCGCTGTCCGCATCACTGTTGAACATTGCGTGTTTATACAGAACCGGCTGTACCTGAGGCAGCAATACTCGACGTTTAGACAGTGGCAGTTGAGCAGTACGCCCTGACCTGTCACGTACAACCAGCGTCAGATCAATGGTCTCAGGGGTTTCATAGTCTTCAAGGTCGCCAGGTGTACTTTCACTCATGGCAAGATCGAACGTCAGCACATCACCCACCCTGACAGGTGCGCTGTCAGCAAATATCACACTGTAGGAAGGCGTTTGCTCGTCGGTTATCCCCTCATCGGACCAGCCCAGCAATACAGATGCACTGTCTGTATCGCGCCACTTCAGATCAACTACCGCCTCACGCCATTGGCTTAAACCTTGAGCGGTGAGTGTGACGCCAGCGACGCTGCCGCTGGCGACATCCGCATCTTCTT
>CBDUMB010000021.1:0-15474 GCA_965368205.1 uncultured Pseudomonadaceae bacterium
ATTTGTGCCATCTTGTTATAGGCGCCACGATTCTTAAAACTGAAAACCGGCTGCAGGTCTTCGCGCTTCAACCAGACTTCCGCGCCCAGACGACGGGACAGTCCAGGGGCTGGCGTCAGCGGCGTCTCCATTGCAAGGTCATAAACCCGGGAACTGAGAATCTTCTTTACATAACTTTCGAGCATGGGCACCATCTTTTCACAATTTCTTTTTCTCGAGACTTGCCATCAGTTCTCCAGCCTCACTCGACCAGAACGCACTCAAACAACAGGCAGCAAAGGCTGCGCTGGCTTTGATAAAACCCAGACTCGAACTACAAAGCGTAGTCGGTGTCGGCACAGGTTCAACCACCAATTTTTTTATCGACGAACTGGCATCGGTCAAGCACCTGTTTGATGCCGCTGTTTCTTCCAGCGAGGCATCCACCGAGCGTCTGCGGGCTCACGGTATACAGGTACTGGATTTGAACGCCACCGCCCGCGTCGATGTTTACGTAGACGGCGCTGACGAAGTTGACCCAAGCCGCAATCTCATCAAAGGCGGCGGCGCCGCGTTAACGCGGGAAAAAATCGTCGCCAGTGCGGCGGATGAGTTTATTTGCATTGTCGACGAAAGCAAGCTGGTTAAGGTGTTAGGTCATTTTCCTCTGCCTGTAGAGGTGATTCCAATGGCCCGCAGCCTGGTTGCACGCGGGCTGGAAAGTCTGGGTGGTCAGCCGGTCTGGCGGGAAGGCGTAGTTACCGACAACGGCAACTGGATTATCGATGTACACGGGCTCCACATCAGTGAACCGCTGGCATTGGAAAATGCCATCAATAATCTACCCGGGGTTGTGTGCAACGGCTTGTTTGCACACCAGGCCGCCGATCGGGTACTGATTGCAGCCGCTGGCGGTGTACAGGAGCTTTAGCGGCCGCTGCAGGCCCGAGGCTACAGCAGCTTGCCCGGATTAAGGATCTGGTCGGGGTCAAACAGCGATTTTAAACCCCGCATGAGGGTTATCTCACCCGGGCTGCGGGAATAGTTCAGAAAATCCCGCTTCAACAAACCAACGCCATGTTCCGCGGAAATACTGCCGTTGCGCTGCTGTACCAGTTCGAAGATCTTAGGACTCATGGCGTGACCTTTGGCCATGAACTCTGCAACACTGAGGTGTTCCGGGCGCAGAATATTCAGGTGCAGATTGCCGTCGCCAATATGGCCATACCAGCAGACTTCGAAGTCCGGATAGCTGTCCGCTACAAACTTATCCACATCCTCAAGGAACTCGGGTACCTGGGACACACAAACTGACAGGTCGTTTTTATAAGGCGTATAAGGGGCAATGGATTCTGAGATGCCTTCTCTGAGTTGCCACAGCGCCTGGGCCTGCGCTTCCGATTGACTGAGCACACCGTCGAGCACCCAGCCCTGCGCCATGGTGTGTTCAAAGGCTGCGGACGCTGCGTCTATGTCTACTGCATCAAACTCCAGCAGCGCATAGAACGGCATCGACTGTGCCAGCGGCGCAGGCAGATCACGATGCGCGCGCACTTTGGTCAACGCCAGGTCAGAAAAGAATTCAAATGCGGACAACGTCAGGTGGTCGTTAAAGGTATGCAGCACCTGCAACAGATCGCCGACTCGTGGCACACCCAGCACCATGACACTGTGAGGCGCAGGCGCTCGCGCGAGTCGCACATCTACTTCGGTGATCAGTCCGAGAGTACCTTCCGAGCCGATAAGCAGATGACGCAGATCGTACCCGGTTGCATTTTTCACCAGCCCTGCGTTGCAGTTGAGCAATTCACCGGTACCGGTAACAACACGCAAACCAGCCACCCAGTCTCTGGTTAAGCCATAACGTATCACTTTGATACCACCCGCATTGGTGGCGACATTGCCACCGATCTGACTGGAACCTGCTGAGGCAAAGTCCACCGGGTAAAACAGGTCATGCGATTCAGCAAAGTCCTGCAGGGTCGCGGTGACCACACCCGCCTGGCAGGTGACACGCTGCTCCTGCTGGTCAAATTCCAGAATCTGATTCATGCGATCAAACGACACAACAATTTCGCCATTACCTGCAACCGCGCCGCCTGACAATCCTGTTCTGCCGCCAGACGGCACCAGTGCGGTTTGGCTTGCTCGCGCGTAGTTCACCAGTTCAACCACCTGTTCGTTGGTTTCCGGAAAAACCACTGCGCTGGGCGCTACCGTAAAACCGTTGGTCCAGTCTTTACCCCAGATGGATAAAGACTCCGGGTCGGTTTTGATTTGTTTCGCAGACAGAATTTGATTTAGCACAGTCGATCCAGATGAGCGATTAGGCCTATCCTACCAATCACACTGTGCATCGAGATAGCGCCACATTTGACCGCGCAGGTACGGTGACTCATTTGCCAGGTGATGACGCCCACCGGTGATGATCCACTGATGACTCTGCGGATATCGTCTACTGAACACTTTCAGGTTGTGGTCCGCATCAACAGTACGATCCTGATCACCCTGCACAATCACGGGCGCCAGGTCAGATTCCGGGTAGTGTTCAAAGCGTTTGAACCATTTAACCATCGCCTCAACCCAGGCGACCGGCAGAATACGGGCCTGCAGCGGGTCAATCGCCTGCAGATCATGAAATTCCGGATTTTCAGCGTTATCGCTCAGCACCCGCGGACGCGAGGTGATGGTCAACTTTGCCAGCGCAAACACCCAGCGGTTAAATCCCCAGGCATAAGGCCTGACCAGCGGCGCCAGCAGAATGATATTGCCAAGACGTATCTGCGGCTTGTGGTGAAGATATTCCATGACAATGGCGCCACCCATGCTCTGGGCAATCCAATGCAGCGGTTCGTGTGGCGTGGGAGACAGTTTAGCCAGTGCGAAGTCGGTCACCGCCCGCTGGGCAGCGACATAGGTATCAAAACTATCGATGACCACCTGCTCTCCGGACGACAGTCCATGGCCAATCTGGTCAAAAGTGATCACGGTGAGCTCTTTGAGCATCAGATACTCGATGACGGAGGCAAACAGTCCAACATGGTCATAATAACCATGGCACAACATCACATGCCCCGTAGTCACTGTAGGTTCAAACACCTGGACGACCAGGCGATGCTGCAGCGCCTCGAACACCATCATCTGATGCTGATGATTTATGTGCGGGAAGAGCAAACCATAAAATTGCCGGTATTCCAGCGTATCAGCAGCATTTGCCACGTCCTGATCTGACAACGCAGCGAGTCGCGCCTGCAGAGCGTCAGCATCAAATTCCGCTGACCCTCTGACGACGGCTGTATGAATTGGTGTATCCGTATTAGAGGACAACCTGTTTCAGCTCACCCGATGCGTAACGAGCGAACATGTCTTCTAACGACACAACTTTAATTTTGCTCGCCTGACCCGCGGTATTGAACGCCTCATAACGCTCGATCACCACCTGTTTCATGGCGTCCTGGGAGTCTTTCAGGTATTTGCGTGGATCAAACTCTGCTTTGTTTACCGCCAGATGTTTGCGAATGGCAGCAGTGCTGGCAAGGCGCAGATCGGTATCGATGTTCACCTTACGCACACCGTGTTTGATGCCTTCCTGAATTTCAGACAATGGCACACCGTAGGTTTCCGGGATTTCACCCCCATACTCATTGATGATCGCCAGCAGATCCTGCGGTACTGAGCTGCTGCCATGCATCACCAGGTGGGTACCAGGAATGCGATCGTGAATGGCTTTGATACGCTCAATAGCCAGGATATCGCCGGTAGGCGGACGACTGAATTTGTAGGCGCCGTGGGAAGTACCGATGGCAATCGCTAAGGCATCCACATCCGTCTGCTTAACAAAATCCGCCGCTTGCTCTGGATCTGTGAGCAGCTGGTCCATGGATAAAGACCCTTCAAAACCAACACCGTCTTCTTCACCCGCTTCGCCGGTTTCCAATGATCCGAGGCAGCCTAATTCGCCTTCAACCGAGACACCACAGGCGTGCGCCATATCTACGGTCTGTCTGGTGACTTCAATATTGTAGTCATACTCGGCAGGGGTTTTCTGATCCGCCAGCAGAGACCCATCCATCATGACCGAGGAGAAACCCAGCTGAATAGAGCGCTGACACACGGCTGGTGATGCACCGTGATCCTGATGCATAACCACTGGAATATGAGGAAACTCTTCTATCGCGGCGAGAATCAGGTGGCGCAGAAAATTAGGCCCCGCGTACTTTCTTGCACCCGCTGACGCCTGCACAATCACCGGGCTGTTGGTGACATCAGCGCCTTCCATGATGGCGCGCATCTGCTCAAGATTATTGACGTTAAAGGCGGGAACCCCGTAATCGTTCTCGGCTGCATGGTCCAGCAGTTGCCGCATGCTGATTAAAGCCATCGTGATCTCCAAAATGTGGATAAATATTGCGACCGCATTCTAGTGATATCGGCGGCGCACGTCATTGGCTGTGTCCGCCTGAGTTTGTAAACACGCGCGCGGTACTTACGCCTTTCGAGCGCGCATCTGCAGCATAGCCACTGCAGGCAGCGTTTTGCCTTCCACAAACTCCAGAAACGCCCCACCCCCAGTGGATATGTAGGAAATGCCTTCGGTCACGTCATATTTATCAATTGCAGCCAGGGTGTCACCACCGCCAGCAATTGAAAACCCATCACTGGCGGCTATGGCTTCCGCCAGAACACGCGTGCCTTCGCCGAACTGATCAAATTCAAACACACCGATCGGTCCATTCCACAGAATCGTTTTTGCCTTAACCAGCAGTTCTGCCCAGGCTCTGGCCGATACAGGCCCGATATCAAGGATCATGTCGTCATCGGCAACATCATCAATGGCTTTCAGAACCGCAGGTTCATCAGCATCAAACGCCTTGCCTACCATCACGTCCACCGGAATAGGCACATCAACTTTTGCGGCAATCTGTCGGGCTGCGTCCAGCAGATCAGCTTCGTAAAGCGACTTACCCACGTTGTAGCCCGCCGCAGCAATAAACGTATTCGCGATACCACCGCCAACGATGATCTGATCAGCTTTATCCGCCAGGGCGCCGAGCACCTCTAGTTTGGTAGAAACTTTAGCGCCGCCGACAATGGCCACCATGGGATGAGCGGGCGCCGCCAGAGCTTTGCCCAGCGCGTCGAGCTCTGCTTCGAGCAGAATGCCCGCGCACACGGTGGGCGCAAATTTAGCAATACCGTGAGTCGAGGCCTGGGCTCGATGAGCCGTACCAAAAGCATCCATGACAAACACATCACACTGGGCTGCCAGGGCTTGCGCCAGCTCATCATCGTCAGCCTTTTCACCCGGCAGAAACCGGACATTTTCCAGCATCGCCACTTCACCGGGCTGTACCCGCGCGCAATCTTCTATTTGTGGCAACAGGTTCACCGGACGTTGCAGAATCTGCCCCAGGCGGACGGCGACCGGCGCTAATGAGGCCTGCGCATCAAATACGCCTTCGGTGGGTCTGCCCAGGTGAGACATGACGACCACAGCGGCATTGTGCTCAAGGGCGTACTTAATGGTGGCTACAGACGCTTGAATCCGCGCATCACTGGTGACTTCACCATTTTTAACCGGCACGTTGAGGTCGGCTCGTATCAATACGCGTTTGCCAGCTAAATCCGTATCCCGCAGTACATTGACGCCTAAGTCAGCCATCAAGTTCTCCTGTGCTTTATGCTGAATGTTTTGCCAGCACTCGCTCTGCGCTGGCCACTACGTTTGCTGAAGTCATGCCTAACTCAGCCATCGCCTGTCCGCCCGGGGCAGACAAACCATATCGGCGGATGCCCACAACCTCACCATCAAGACCAACAAAGCGGAACCAGTAGTCTGGATGAGCCGCTTCAACAGCAACACGCGCACGCACGGCATCGGGCAAAACGGAGGCCTGATAGGCTGCATCCTGAGCAACAAACCGTTCTGCGCACGGCATAGACACTACCCGAACCTGATGCCCGCCAGCCGTGAGACTTGCCGCAGCCTCTACCGCCAGCTCAACTTCTGAACCGGTGGCAATCAGAATAACGTCGGGGGTCTTGTCACAGTCAAGCAGGACATAGCCGCCTTTGTTGATGTTGTTGAACGCCCCTTCACTGCGCGGCTGCGCCACAGTGTTCTGCCGGGTAAATATCAATGCACTGGGGTTTGTTGTGCTGGCAATTGCCTGCTGCCAGGCTATAGCCGATTCAACAGTATCGCAGGGTCGCCAGGTTTCTAATCCGGGCGTCGTGCGCAAACTGGTTAACTGTTCCACGGGTTGATGGGTGGGGCCGTCTTCGCCAACTGCCACGGAATCGTGGGTATAAACAAAAATGTTAGGGATCTGCATCAGCGCCGCAAGACGCACCGCATTGCGCGCGTATTCCATGAACACGAGAAACGTCCCGGTAAACACACGGTAGCCACCGTGCAGCAGTACACCGTTGCTGATGGCCGTCATACCAAACTCACGTACCCCGTAACTCATATGTTGGTCTGCTGTTGCGCCGGCCCATTTTGTCAGGTTAGAACCGGTCAGGTCTGCAGACCCGCCAAACAGTTCAGGTACGCCTGCGGCGACAGCCCCAATAGCTTTCTGGGACGATTTACGTGTAGCCAGGTCAACACAATCTGCCTGTTCCTGCCTTGCCAGTTCAAGCAGCGCGGTGTCCCAATCTGCCCGCAAGGTTGTAGAGGTACGCCGCAGAAACTCGCTGGCCTGCTCCGGGAACGCCTGCTGGTAATCTGCAAACTGCTTGTTCCATGCATTCTGCAGCGCGGTGCCACGAGCGGTCTGGTCCCAGTCAGCCTGCAGGTCTGCCGGAATATCAAACGGCTCATTGCCCCAGTTCAGGGTTTTGCGCACCAGTGCGATTTCTTCTTCACCAAGCGCTGCACCGTGTGCACCCGCCGTGCCCGCTTTGTTGGGCGAGCCCTGGCCAATTGTAGTGCGGGTGCAGACCAGGGTGGGCCGGCCATCTGACTCGCAGGCGGTGGTCAGTGCAACCTCTATTTCCTGCGCGTCGTGTCCATCTACATTACGAATGACGCGCCAGCCATAGGCTTCAAACCGGGCCGGCACATCTTCAGTAAACCAGCCATCCACCTCACCATCGATGGAAATTCCATTTTCGTCATAAATACAGATGAGCTTACCCAGACCCAGGGTGCCGGCCAGAGAAGCTGCCTCGTGGGAAATTCCCTCCATCAGACAGCCATCACCAACAACGACCCAGGTGCGGTGATCGACGATGTTATGCCCATTGTGATTGAATTCTTTTGCCAGCTTCTGTTCAGCCAGCGCCATGCCCACAGCATTAGCAAAACCCTGCCCCAGAGGGCCGGTTGTCGTTTCTACGCCGGGGCATTCGCGAAACTCCGGGTGTCCCGCTGTGATGGCATGGAGTTGCCGAAAATTCTTCAGGTCATCGATGCTGACTTTATAGCCGGTTAAATGCAGCAGACTGTAAAGCAGCATGGACGCATGGCCGTTGGATAACACAAACCGGTCACGGTTTACCCAGGCCGGGTCGGCCGGGTTGTGTGCCATCAGATCGCGCCACAGCACTTCACCCACATCTGCCAGGCCCATAGGCGCACCGGGATGACCGCTGTTGGCGGCTTGTACTGCATCCATGGACAACACCCGAATGGCATTGGCACGTTCAATTCTAGTCGACATGAGAACCCTTGATTTGAGGAGCGGCGCTATTGTCCGTACTTGTGGTGGTGGCTGCAAATATATGACGCGTTTTCTTAAACCTTACATCCGAAAAATGCCAAGGACCTGCTAATTGCATTAGAATGCGCGCTCGTTTTAACGCTGCCCGATTAACGGCTGCTGTCGGCGCTTGCGCCGCATTCAAGAACAAAAGGATCAATTGTATGGCTGATTACTCACTTTTCACCTCCGAATCGGTATCCGAAGGTCACCCCGACAAAGTTGCCGACCAGGTGTCTGATGCCATCGTGGACGCCATGCTGGCGCAGGATCCCGACTCCCGAATAGCCGCTGAAACCATGATTAAAACCGGTGTGCTGATGATTGCCGGGGAAGTGCGCAGCAACGCCAACGTGGATATTGATCAACTGGTGCGCAAAGTGGTGGCTGATATCGGCTACAACAATATCGACATCGGCTTCGATGCCGCGCAATGCACCGTCATCAATGCACTGGGCATGCAGTCTGCAGATATTGCAATGGGGGTGGATGAGTCCGAAGATCACGAACAGGGCGCTGGCGATCAGGGTTTGATGTTCGGCTACGCCACTAATGAAACCGATGTGCTGATGCCAGCCCCCATCACCTATGCGCACCGCCTGGTTGAACAACAGGCAAAAATGCGGCGCTCGAGCCTGCAATTCCTGCGCCCTGACGCCAAAAGCCAACTCTCATTTCGCTACGATGAAGACGGTCAGCCGGTTGGTATTGACGCCATTGTCCTGTCTACCCAGCATGCGCCGGACATTTCCCAGGCAGATCTGCGCGAAGCTGTCATGGAAGAAGTAATCAAACCGGTCATTCCAGCCAACTGGATCAGTGGCGATACTAAAATTTACATCAACCCAACCGGTCAGTTCATTATCGGCGGACCGGTAGGAGACTGCGGGTTAACCGGTCGCAAGATCATCGTCGACACCTATGGCGGCATGGCGCGCCATGGTGGCGGTGCGTTCTCCGGCAAAGACCCATCAAAAGTTGACCGCAGCGCAGCCTATGCGGGCCGCTACGTGGCCAAAAATATTGTTGCCGCGGGTCTGGCGGAACGCTGCGAAATTCAGATCAGTTATGCCATCGGCGTCGCTGAGCCCACGTCCATCAGCATCAATACCTTTGGCACGGGCAAAATCAGTGAGACAAAAATTGTTCAACTTGTACGTGAACACTTTGATTTGCGGCCACGCGGATTGATCGCCATGCTCGACCTGAAACGCCCCATCTACCAGGATACCGCCGCATATGGCCATTTTGGGCGTACCGAAGCCCAATTTACCTGGGAACATACCGACAAAAGCGAGGCCCTGGCCGCCGCCCTGTGATCCACAACTTCAAGTGATGACAACCGCGGCTGCCAGCGCCCGATACATGAGAGATCCAGCATGAGCCGCCTGCCGCCCGTCAGTTTTGAGTTTTTCCCGCCACGCGATACCCAGGGGCGGAAAAAACTGATCAATAATGTGGCCAGCAAACTGGGCGCGCTCGATCCGCACTTTTTCAGCGTGACCTATGGCGCGGGCGGCTCTACCCGAGACGGCACGCGCCAGACAGTAGCAGACCTCAAGGCTGCCGGATTTGACGCTGCGCCACACCTTTCCATGGGCAACGATGACATCGACGAGGTTAAACAGACTCTGGATGACTACGCTGCCCAAGGTATAAACAGGATTGTCGCCTTACGCGGTGACCAACCTTCGGGCATGGGTACAAACCCGTTTGCCAACAATGCGCAAGCCCTGGTGCAGCTGATCCGCGAACACAGTGGCCAGCAGTTTCATCTTGAAGTGGCCGCCTATCCAGAAACCCACCCCGACGCCAAAAGCGCGGCTGCTGACCTGGAATATTTCAAACGCAAGGTCGACGCCGGTGCCGACAGCGCCATCACCCAGTATTTTTACAACGTTGAGGCATTCGAAAATTTTCTCAACCGCTGTGCCCAGGCAAATATCAGCTTGCCCATTATTCCCGGCGTCATGCCGATCACTAATCTGGCTTCACTGGTGCGCTTTTCTGACAAATGTGGGGCGGATATTCCACGCTGGCTGCGTTATGTGCTGATTGACCTCGAAGACGACGAACAGGGCACCATTGAATTCGGCATTGAAGTCATGACCCGGGTTTGCGAACAGCTGATCAACCTTGGCGTGCCGGGTCTGCATTTTTATACGCTGAACCGCTGGGGAGCCACCACGCGAATCTGCAACAACCTCAGCTGACTGAACATTCCCCGATAAGCATGTGAGTTAATTTGTTATGCCCATGCGTTTTTTAGTTCAGGCGCCTGTAACCACGACTGAACCCATCGAGCTGACCGCAGACAGAGCACACTACCTGACCAGGGTCATGCGACATAAAGCCGGTGACGTGGTCGAGTGCTTCGATGGCAATGGCACTGTTTTTGACGCGCAATTAAGCGAAGTAGGAAACAAACGCTGCACCTTACTGGTTACCAATCAACAACCTGTCGCACAACGCCCTGCCGTAAAACTCCACCTGGGTATCAGCCTGCTCAAAGGCCAGGCCATGGACCGGGCGATTCAACAGGCAACCGAATTAGGTGCGAGCAGTATCTGCTTAGTGGATGCGCAGCGAAGCAACGTGCATCTCGCACCAGAGCGGTTAAACAATAAGATGAGCCACTGGCAGAAAATTATTGCCGGCGCGTGTGAACAAAGTGGTCAGCTATACCTGCCAACGCTGATGCCGCTACAGTCACTTGAGCACCTCATCACCACCACGGATACGGAGGTCATCGTCCTCGATATGCAGGGTGAAAAGCTACCGGCCACCTTAGCCAGAGCTGATCGAACACTTTTAATGGGACCGGAAGGGGGTTGGGATGAAGACGAGCGCAGGCTTTTTGCGGCACACCAACTCAAGCACTATCAACTCACCGGAGCTACCCTGCGCGCCGAAACGGTACCGTCGGTAGCATTGGCTTTATTCAGCCACCTGCAACAGCTTTAGACATCAGGTCTGCCAGCTGCTCTTCAATGAAAGCAAGGTTTGGAATGGTTGCCTGTTCGGTGCCGACATGCACCTGCATGACATCTGCGACGTTCAGTTCAACCTCGGCGTTCTGCAGATCATCCGCAACCAGCTGCACCATACGCGGTAAACCAACCGCAGCGAGCGCGTAGAAGGCTGGTCCCCTGGAAGTACGAGCGCGATTCATCACCACCAGACAGCGTGCTGCAGCGGGCGCTTTGTTTGATGGGTCGGCAAAATTTGCAAAATGCACCACCGGCACGGTCTGGCCACGCCAGCCGACCAGTCCCATACACCAGGAAGGCGCGTCACTTAACGTTTTAATGCGCCGCCAGGGCATAATTTCCGCCACACACACGTTAGGCAGCAGAAGCTGCGCCTGGTGCGTTGGGATCATCACACAAGACAATTCGTTTGGGTCGTTTGCCACTACTTCCGCCGTATTCAACGTTCAATCCTCTGTACTTCATACTGCCCGTTAGTTCGCAGGAACTAATCACTACACCTGAGTGCGCCTCCCAACTTCTAATTCGGGGAGACCAGCGCATCTATGGTTGCGAGCAGTTCATTTTCTTGAAACGGTTTGCCGAGAAATTTATTCACGCCCAACTGGCTGGCGTGCTCTTTATGCTTGTCACCGGTACGGGAGCTGATCATCACAATCGGAAGATCACCCAGGCGGTCGTCGTGGCGCACCTGTCGCGCGACTTCAAAACCGTCCATACGCGGCATTTCAATATCTAACAGCATGACGTCGGGGCGTCGCTCCTGCAGCAGCGCCACTGCTTCTACACCATCTTTGGCCACCAGCACATCCATACCCTGGCGTTCCAGTAGACGCGAGGTCACTTTACGCACCGTCACGCTGTCGTCGACAACCATGACACAGCGCGGGCCTGTTCGAACCCGGGCAGCACCGCCGCGTGGCGTTCGTTCGAACTGTTGGGCCCGAATCAGGGCCAATAGATCCAGAATCACAACCACGCTGCCATCACCAAGGATGGTTGCGCCGGATATGCCGCCTACGCCAGCAAACTGCGGGCCCAGACTCTTCACCACAATTTCGCGGCTGCCCTGAACCAGATCGACGTGAATCGCCACAGCATGATCACCTGAGCGCACCAGCACCACCGGTACACTCGTTTGTGTGCCCCCGGTGCCGTGATATTCGCGACCCAGGTACTGGCCGAGATAACGCACCCGGTAGGGCACGCCAGCATATTCAAAGGTTTTACTGTCGCTACTGTACAACGCCTGTAACTGATCAGGACTGAGCAAGACAATACCTTCGATGGTATTCAATGGTATTGCGTACAAATCTTCTGCTACCGAAACCATCAGGGCTCGGTTAACCGACACCGTAAACGGTACCCGCAGAACAAATCGTGTGCCTTTTCCGGGACGTGAAACAATATTGACGCTGCCACCCAGCTGCTTCACTTCACTGGCCACCACATCCAGGCCCACACCGCGACCGGAAATCTGCGTGACCGACTTGGCTGTGGAGAAACCGGCAGCCAGAACAAACTGCAGCACCTCTTCATCATTGAGCTGCGCATCCGCGGCCATCAGACCGCGCTCGATCGCTTTCTCGCGCACCGTCTCAACATCTATACCGGCACCGTCGTCACTGATCTCGATGACAACGTCGCCGCCTTCACGGGTCAAACGCAGGTCAATACGCCCGATGGCAGACTTGCCATAGGTGCGACGCAGGTCAACATCTTCAATACCGTGGTCTACCGCATTTCTGAGCATATGCTCAAGCGGCGGCACCATGCGCTCTAAAAGATTGCGATCCAGCTCACCTTCAGCGTTCTGCACATGAAATTCGATTTCTTTTTCCAGCTCGCCAGAGACCTGCCTGACGATACGACGCAGACGCGGCAACAGACGGCTGAACGGCACCATGCGTGTACGCATGAGACCTTCCTGCAACTCTGTATTAATTCGCGCCTGCTGCAACAACAACGTTTCTGATTCACGTGCTTTAAACAGCAGCGTTTCTTTCAGATCAAGCATGTCTGATGCACTTTCCGTCAGACTGCGCGAGAGTTGCTGTAGCTGGTTATAGCGATCCATTTCAAGTGGATCAAAATTCTCATACTGCGGACCGTCATTACGTTCATGGCGGTGCAGAATCTGGGTTTCGGTTTCTATCTCGAGGCGACGCAGCTGCTCCCGCAGGCGTTCGATGGTAGTTTCCATCTCGTCCAACGCGCCGGTAAAGTCGCTCATTCCCTGCTCAATGCGAGCACGCAGAATTGAACTCTCACCAGCCAGATTAACCAACTCCTCGAGCAGGGCCGATCCGACCCTGACCATCTCCTGACTGCCACGCTCGGGGGTGGCTTTTTCAGCTGAAACGGTTGTTTGAGCGGTAACAGAATCAGTAGCTGCCGGCGTTGCAGTGTCTACACTTTCAGCTTTGGCTGCAGCCTGCTGCAGATTGACGGCTTCAAGCACTCTATTGACGTCACTGACTTCAGCCGGTTTGTCAGCAGAGATGGCGGGTTGCGAACTTTCTTCGGCTACCGGGCTTGGCGGCGTTTGCACCTGTTCCAGCGGCGCAACCTGTTCGTCAGATAAGCTTGGCGTTGCTGCAGCTGCAACAGTCGGTGCCTGTCCGAGTTGGCTGCTCACCTGCTGCAGACGCGCGGTGATGGTGTCATAACGCTGATTCAGGTCGCTGAACAGAGCATCGTCAATCGTGCGCTCATCGTTTTGAACCTCGATCACCACACTTTCAAAATCATGGGCCATGTCGCCCAGGGTGCTTAAACCACACAGGCGCGCACCGCCCTTCAGCGTGTGTAATCCACGCAGCATGTTCTCCATGTAGAGGCGATTGTCTCGCTCAGCCGACCAGCTGAGAATACTGGTTTCCAGAGCCTCGCAGATCTCATCAGCCTCTTCAAAGAAAACTTCAACCAGATCCGCATCTACTTCGGCAATGTCTGCCAGTTCAGCGGCATCAGCATCCAACGGTGGTGCCTCATCCGCCTGGGTTTCAACAACCGGCTGCTCTTCTTCTGCAGGAATTGTGAAATCTAATTCCGTAAGCGCAGCGATAAGCTCTGGCTGTAACACCGGCTCACTGCCAGCAGCGATCTCATTCAGCTGATCTATCAGCTGATGGTATCCCGCGCGCATCACTGTGGATGCGCCTGCAGGCAAACGCTGCATTGTTGCCGCAGCGCTGAAAGTTCGATTAAGTTGCGTGGCCAACAGGCTCAACGACTGTGTGTGCATCTGTGTTGCGAGCTGTGCAACAGCAGCAAGGGTATCTGGTAAGTGTGCAACGGGTGCCACTTCTTCACCGCGGTCTGCTGCCGCCAGGTAAGCCAGTACCGCTTCTTCAGATTCAAAGATGGTCGATGTTGCAGGTGAATCCAGGAGTTGATCCACTGCACGCGGCGCATTGCCTCCGGCGGCTAACAGATCATCTGCAGCAGCAACAAATTCTAACGGCTCTTCCCAATGCGCGCCGCTTTGCAAGGCATCCAAGCAGGCGCTCAGATGTTGTTCAGCAGACTTGAAAAAGGCCTGTAATTCTGGCGTTGGCGGTACGCTACGCAGCGCTTCTACAACCTGATAGGCCGGTTCAACAATAAGCTGTACCTGGGGTAATTCAGCCAGCGCGGCACCACCTGTAAGCGTATGGAATGCTCGCGCAATCGGGTCTGTCAGTGACCACGGCTCGCGTGCGTTTTCAGCTACCAGGTTTGCCAGGTGTTCTCTGGCTTCTGTAACAAATAGTTCAACGGTACTGTCATAAGCTGGCGTTTCTGCTACCTGTTGGGTCTCGTCTTCGGCCAAGCTGGCTTCCAGCTCAACCTCATCCAGCCAATCGTCAGCTGTTACGGGAACCTGCGATGGCGTATCGAGCGAAGGCGCGTCGGTTTCTGGTGTTTCCGCCTGCAGCGATTCTGGCGCATCCTCTGGGATCGCGGGCGCCCCGGCAACACTTTCGAGCATGCCACCGGACGACAATACATCCGCTTTTTCAATGACGCTTGTGATCGCATCAAGATCACCAGACTGGCCTTTCTCGAAGGCATCACGTAAGCCGGGCACCAGGGCCAGCGCTTCGTTAATCACATCAACAAACTGATCGCCGGGTTGCACGGTGCCGTCCATGACCCTGTTGAGCATGTTCTCTATGCCCCAGGCTAACTCACCAATGGCCACAGCCTGCACGATGCGGCCGCTGCCCTTGAGCGTATGGAACCCACGGCGCACTTCTGTCAGCGCATCGTTGTTATCAAAATTACTGGCCCACTGCGGCAGATATTCGCCAATGGTTTCGAATACCTCATCCACCTCTTCCACAAAAATTTCAACAATTTCCGGATCTGGCGGCTCGACATCTGCAACTGCCGCAACCGGTTCGGCGGTCTGCGGTTCTGCTGGCTCCAGAGTTTCGTCTTCGGCACCCTCAACGGCACCACTCAGGCCCGCAAAAGCATCGCTTGATAAGTCAAAGCCGATGTCCTCTTCTAACTCAAGCTGGGGCTCTTCCAGCTCAGGAAGATTATCCAGATCAAGGGTTGTATCATCTGCCTCCGCTTCGGCTGCGGTATCAATTGAGAGTGCTTCGTCGAATTCAGCTGATGCGTCCGCCTGTGCAAGTTCTGTGTCGCCGGGTATATCTTCAACGATGGCATCCATATCCGCCGCAAAAGCAGAAACATCGGTGTCGTCGACATCGAGCGGGATCAGAATGTCAGCAGGTGTTTCTGGAGCTGTAGCTTCTACCTCAAGCGTTTCCGTTGCAGGTGTTTCTGTTTCAGGCGCTTCGGTC
>CBDUMB010000022.1:0-15390 GCA_965368205.1 uncultured Pseudomonadaceae bacterium
CACATCGTGCAGAGCACGCGCAATGTTGCGTACCATGTGCAGGAGGAACGCGTTGGCTTCTATGTCCAACAGCACAAATTCTCCCTGGCGTCTCACCTGTAACAGGTTGACGCGCCGCAGGGGTGTGATCGATTGACAGCCCGAGCCTCGAAAACTGGTGAAATCATGTTCTCCAATCAGACGCTGCCCGGCGCGGTGCATGGCATCCGCGTCAAGGGGGATGCATCCCCAAACCTGACTTTGCAGGTGTGGATGCGAATAGCCGACATCGTGATAAACATAAACATAGCGACGTGCTGTTGCACTGTACCGAGGGTGAAATGCTGTCTCTGCAACCTGTATCCAATCAATGTGAATACTGTCGGAGGTGAGTGCGTTCAAACCACGATGCCAGTCATGAAGCGTACGTTGTGTTGCAGTAGAAAAGGCTGCAACCTGGCCTGTTGCGTGTACACCGGCATCGGTTCTGCCGGCCACGCTGAGAGTGACAGATTCGTTAGCAATGCGCCGCAAAGCGGCTTCGATTTCACCCTGGACGGTGTTTTGCTGCACCTGCCGCTGCCAGCCGCGGTAAGGGGCGCCATTGTAGGTGACGCCAATGACGTAGGAGGTCACGATGAGTGCCTGAATATCAGCCGCTAGCAGGCCATCCTCAGCCTTTCATCTTGTCCAGCATGGACTGAGCTTTCTGCTGTTGTTCAGAGCTGCCCTCTTCGATCACTTCTTTGAGGATATCCTGCGCGCCGTCTTCATCACCCATATCGATATAGGCCTCAGCAAGGTCAAGCTTGGTGGCGTTGATATCACCCTCTTCCGGGTTATCGAATTCGAAGTCATCACCTGTATCCGGCGTTTCGCCTGCAAAATCCAGCTGCTGCTCATTCTCGGTTTCCTGGTCGTCCAGATCCAGTTCAACAACGTCATCGGCTGCAGTGGCTGCTGCTTCGTCAAGTGGCGCACGATCCGGGTCAAAATCTATACCCAGGTCTCCGCCTAACTCGTCACCAGCCCCTTTGTCGTCATCAGTCGTGTCTGATGTGCTGACATCGTCGCTATCATCAAATTCGAGTTCGAATTCTATGTCTGGATTTTCTTCAGCAGTGTCAGCGTCGTCGAGCATGTCGTCTGCTTCGGTTTCAGCCGAAAGGTCGGTTAGCGGGTCTTGACCTGATGATGACGTTTCTGTGCTGTCAAGCTCGTCAAGATCAAGCTCCAGAACGTCATCGTCGCTGGAATTTTGTGTGTCTTCAGTAGCGTCGTCGTGGCTGAGATTAACGATACTGCTGTCAAACTGCGCTTCAAGGTCGCGACAGGCCATCAGGACTTCTTCATCGTCACAATGGTCAAGGATGTATTGCGCTTGTTCAGAGAAGGCTGCTTCATCGGAAGATTCAACAAACACTTCAAGTAGTTTCAGTCTGACATCCCAACGTTCTGGTTCGCTGTTCAACACGCTGGTAAGCAAATTTGCTGCCTGACCATAACGGCCGTAGGCAATGTATATTTCTGCTTCACCGATGGCGTCGCCAGTTTTACCGGCTTCGTTCTGGCTACTGTCTGCTGAGGGCTGCGTTGCAGCGCCGTCGCTGTCGGACTGTTCCTCGTCGAGCGCCAGATGATCCAGTTCCTCTACGTCATCAACATCATCCACATCGCCAATAAACGGTTCGACTGCACCGCTGGTCGCGCTGTCTTCAGCCTCATCTTCATAGACGCTGGACTGCTCTTCTTCTACGTCAGCTGCAGTTGCGATCTGGTCGCCTGCGGGTTCGTCGAAGAACTCATTTTCGAATGCTTCCTGCTCTGCGCGTGCGCTGCGCAGGCGGATGAGGACAACAACAAGAAACAAAATCAAAAGCACAATGACACCAAACAACACCATAGGTGACATCCACCAGGGCGTATCGGGGCTGCTTGTGTTGGGACTTTGATTTTGATTCTGCGGCGCTTGAGCCGCCTGTTCTTCCAGTTCGCGCAGGCGCTCTGCCATGGCGGCCAGTTCCTGGTTTTTGACTTCAAGCTGACGATCTCTCACGGTGACTTCATTCGCTGCGATTTCTTTTTCGCGATCTAACTGGTAGGTGAGTTCGTCGACCTGACGGCTCAAGGTTTCTTTTTCGCCGATCAGGACATTCACGCTTGGGTCTTCGCCACTGGCGGTGCCGCTGGCCAGTTCGCCACTGCTTGCCAGGATACGAACCTGACCCTGACCCTGATCTGCGGCAGTATTATTCTGGGCGTTTGTCTGGGTTGCATCGACGGCTGAACGCAGTTGTGGCTGCTGATCGTCTAACGGCGTTGCTGCAGGCGTGTTGCTCGCCAGTTGTTCATTGTCACTACCGGAACGCCAGGCCTGAGTTTGCGCGGCCACTTCCTGAGTCGCAGCCGCGGTATTTATGCCCAGGGCTTCATCTTCACTGGGAATATCCAGCACATAGCCGGCTTTCAGCAAGTTGATGTTGCCGCGCATGAACGCTTGCGGATTTTTTCGCTGTATAGCCAGCATCTGTTGATTCACGCTGACCCGGTCTGAAGGCAGTGTCCGTGAGGCTATTTTCCACAACGTGTCGTCGCGTGTCGTCATCAAGCCATCCACCGGAGCGCGTGGTGCGGGCGGACGACTGCTGCTGCGTGGTTGCAGATCTACGCGAGTCCCTGCGCTGGCAGGTCTTTGTGCAGGCTGTTGGGCAACGCTAGGCGCTGCTTGTGCCGGTGCCTGCACCGCCGGGGCTGCTGCCTGGCTGAACGTCGGTGGATCTAAAAGAACAGTATATTCTTTCAGCAGACGACCGCGAGGCCAGAGCACTTCAACGATAAAGTTGAGATAAGGTTCCGCAATTGGCTGCGTGCTGGATACCTTGACGACCGCTGTACCATTTTCGTTTTCGACATTGAATTTCAGATTCGTGAGATAGAAAAATCGTTCAACACCAACACGATCGAAATCCTCTCGTGACGCCATCGACACGACGATTTCCGAAGGTTGTAAACCTTGTGCATCGAGCAGTTCAATGGTGCCAACAAAGCGTTCATTCAACGCCGAAGACACATCAAGTTCGTCAAGACCAAGCGCCCAGGTTTGAACCGGTGAGGCCAAACTGGTTGCCAAAAGCGCCATCAAAATCCATTGGCACTTGCGCGTAAGCATAGGCAAGACCCTCCTTCGCAGAATTGATTGTGGAAAGTTGTCCCCTGAACCGAGGGTGTGGGCCAAAGCTTGTGTGTCCAAATCCATGTGTCCGTTTCTGTCGTTCTGTCTATACAAAACATGTGAGTTCACACGCTCTGTTTCCTTACGCCGCACGTATTGTGCAAGCAACTTTCATTCTTTATTCGTCGACCGCCCAGCGGTGCCGTCAGCTCATAAAACGCAAAGCACAGGGCATTGCGCTCACTGGGTACGTTACCCCAGATGTTAGCTGCTTAGGCGGGCACATGTACCACTTTCAGCATGACAAACAACAAAAACCTGAACGTTCGGCAATTTAATTGCGCAGATTGCACATGCGTCCAAATAACAAACCTGTTAGCCCGTGCAAAGCGTGCGCGCCATGTCTTATCGCAGGGTCTTTAACCAGTTTAGCTGACCTGCAGATGATCGAGCAAAAGCTCAGCAATTTGAACGCTATTCAGTGCCGCACCTTTGCGGACATTGTCTGCAACAATCCAGAGATTAATACCATTGGGGTGGGAAATATCTTCCCGAATACGGCCAACAAAGACTGGGTCCTTACCTGCAGCTTCTCCAACCGCTGTGGGATAGTGCTCCCCGGTCATGACTTTGATGCCTCGTGCAGCCTGGAGGATCTCGGTAACCTCTGCAGCGCTGATCTGCGCGCGCGTTTCGATATGAACCGCTTCCGAATGGCCGTAGAAGACCGGGATTCGAACACAGGTGGGATTAACCACAATATCCGGGTCGCCGAGGATTTTGTTGGTTTCCCAGACCATCTTCATTTCTTCTTTGGTGTAGCCGTTTTCCATGAAGACGTCGATCTGAGGGATGGCGTTGAACGCAATCTGATGTGGCATGACAACTTTTTCTATGGGTTTGCCGTTGAGCAGACTGGCTGTCTGCCCCGCCAGTTCATTGATTCCGCCGGCGCCTGCACCTGACACAGCCTGATAAGTACACACGTTGATTCGGCTGATGCCAACTGCATCGTGTATGGGTTTCAGCGCTGTGACCATCTGTATCGTCGAGCAGTTAGGGTTGGCGATGATGTTGGCGTTGATGTAGTCGGCAACGCGTTCAGGGTTAACCTCGGGGACCACAAGTGGAATATCGTCGTCGTAGCGGAAATGTGACGTGTTATCGATCACCACACAGCCAGCGTCGGCAGCTATTGGCGCATATTGCGCCGAAACACTGCCGCCGGCTGAAAACAGTGCAATCTGGACCTGGGAGAAATCGAAATCTTCCAGTTTCTGCACCATGACACTCTTGCCATGAAATTGCAGACGTTTGCCTGCTGATCGCTCGCTCGCCAGCAGAAATAGTTCTGCAACGGGGAATTTGCGGCTCTCCAGAATCTCAATCAGGGCTTCGCCTACAGCTCCAGTTGCACCTGCGATAGCAACGTTAACTGGTTGATATTTAGACATTTAATTTATCCTAGTTGCTCTAGTACGCGTTCGCCCATTTCCTGGGTGCCGATCATTTGGTCCATTTCGTGCGCATTGGCGATATCGCCGGTGCGATAACCCTCTGCCAGTACCGAGGCGACAGCCTGCTCGATACGCTCCGCAGCCAGAGGCTGATCAAGGCTATACCTGAACATCATGGCCACGGACAGAATGGTGGCCAGCGGGTTAGCTTTGTTCTGGCCCGCAATATCCGGCGCGGTGCCGTGTACTGGCTCATACATGCCAACACCGCTGGCAGACAGCGAGGCAGATGGGAGCATGCCCAGAGAGCCCGTAAGCATTGCGGCTACATCCGAGAGGATGTCGCCAAACATGTTGCCGGTGACAATCACATCGAACTGTTTAGGGGCGCGGACCAGCTGCATCGCGGCGTTGTCGACGTACATATGTGACAGCTCAACGTCCGGATAGTCGGCGTGCATGGCGCTCACCACTTCCCGCCATAGCGCAGACACTTCCAGCACATTGGCTTTATCGACAGAACACAGGCGCCCACCACGCTTTTGCGCCAGCTCGAAACCTACCTTGGCAATGCGCTGGATTTCGTGTTCGGCATAAACCAATGTGTTAAAGCCTACCCGTTCGTTATCCCTCTGTTCGACGCCACGGGGTTCGCCAAAGTAGATGCCGCCGGTAAGTTCCCGGATGATCAGGATATCCAGATCCGCAACAAGTTCAGCTTTCAGGGAAGATGCCTGAGCCAGTGGTGCAAATAACAGTGCCGGACGCAGATTTGCAAACAATCCCAATGCCTGGCGCAGGCCTAACAATCCTTTCTCAGGGCGTTCGGACATGGGTAGATGATCCCATTTGGGGCCACCGACACCACCCAGAAGTACGGCGTCTGCAGCTTTGGCTGCAGCGAGTGTTGCTTCTGGTAGCGGCGAGCCGGTGGCATCAATGGCGACGCCGCCCACCAGGCCTTCACTGATATCCAGAGGGCAATCGACAGCCGCAGCCGCGGCTTGCATCACGGCGATGGCAGGTGCCATGACCTCGGTGCCGATACCGTCACCGGGTAAAACCAGAATTTTTGCTGCAGTCATTATGCGTTTCCTTCTGTCTTGTTATTTGAAGCCGCTTTCACACCGGAAAAAGCCCGCTCGAATAGCCAGGGCTGCCGTGCGCGATGCCCGATTTCAAATTGCTCGATCAGCTCTCGTTCCGCCAGGGTCATGTCGATGTCGTCCATACCCGAGAGCATCTTGTCTTTGAGGACCGGATCGATTTCGAAGGTAAATGTTTCACCACTCGGCGTAACCACGGTCTGCGTATTCAAATCGATTTTCAGATCGTAGTTGCTTTGGGTTTCCGCGAACAGCTTATCGATAATTTCTGCTTCTAAAACAATGGGTAACAATCCATTCTTAAAGCAGTTACCGTAAAATATATCTGCAAAACTGGGTGCAATGACCGCACGAAAACCAAACTCCTGCAGCGCCCATACCGCGTGTTCACGAGAAGAACCGCAGCCAAAATTGTCTCTCGCCAGCAACACGCTCGCGCCCTGATACGCAGGGGCATTCAGTACAAAATCGTGGTTGATGGCGCGCTCATTGGGTGTCATGCCAATGGTGCCCTCATCAAGGAAACGCCAGCCATCAAACAGATAGTCGCCAAAGCCCGTGCGCTTTATCGATTTCAGATACTGTTTGGGGATGATCTGATCCGTGTCTACGTTGACCCGATCCAGGGGCGCTACAGCGCCGGTATGTGTTGTAAATGCCAACATTAGAGCCACTCCCGAACGTCTACAAAGTGTCCTGCAATAGCTGCCGCAGCAGCCATCGCGGGGCTGACCAGGTGTGTGCGGCCGCCATGGCCCTGGCGGCCCTCAAAATTCCGGTTTGAGGTGGAGGCGCAGTGCTCACCCGGTGCCAGCCGGTCCGGATTCATACCCAGGCACATGGAGCAACCGGCCGCGCGCCATTGAAAACCTGCATCAATAAAAATCTGTGCAAGTCCTTCAGCTTCAGCCTGCGCTTTGACCAGGCCTGAACCAGGTACAACCAGCGCTTCTTTGACATTGGCGGCCAGTTTTTTACCTTTGACCACGGCAGCTGCGGCACGCAGGTCCTCAATGCGTGCGTTGGTACAGGAACCAATAAAGATGCGGTTTACCTCAATTTCAACAATGGGCTTACCCGGTTGCAGACCCATATAGGTGAATGCATGCCGCGCAGCTTCGCGCTGCACGTCGTTTTCCAGCTCTTCCAGGCTTGGTACGTGGCTATCTATGCCGGTGACCATTTCCGGGGACGTTCCCCAGGAGACCTGGGGTGCGATGTCAGCCGCGTTCAGATGCAGGGTATTATCGAAGTGTGCATCATCGTCACTGACCAGGGTCCGCCAATATGCTTCCGCCTGCGCCCACTGCTCGCCTTTCGGTGCAAAGGGGCGTCCGCGCACGTAGTCGATAGTTGTGTCGTCAACAGCTACCAGGCCAGCCCGGGCGCCTGCTTCCATGGCCATGTTACCCAGGGTCATACGCCCTTCCATGGATAAGTTGCGTACCGCCTCACCCTGGTATTCGATGGTGTGACCCGTGGCGCCGGCGGTGCCGAGCTTGCCAATGATGGTTAACACAAGGTCCTTGGCGCTGACGCCGGGGCGCAGTTGACCATCGACAATCACGGCAAAATTTTTGGCTTTGTTCTGCACCAGACACTGGGTGGCCATAACGTGTTCTACTTCCGAGGTGCCGACGCCCTGGGCCAGGGCTGCAAACGCACCGTGTGTAGATGTGTGTGAGTCTCCACAGACAATGGTCATACCTGGCAGGGTTGCCCCCTGCTCCGGGCCAACAACGTGCACGATACCCTGTCGTGGATCATCTATCTCAAACTGGGTGACACCAAAGGACTTGCAGTTGTCGTCCAGCGTGACCACCTGTTCCAGCGCAATCAGATCTGTAATGCCTTTAAAACCCAGAGCCCGATCCGTGGTAGGTACATTGTGATCCGGCGTTGCCAGATTGGCATCTACACGCCACAGGGGCCTTTTATGCAGGGTAAGACCTTCAAAAGCCTGGGGAGAGGTGACTTCATGCAGCAACTGCAGGTCGATATAGAGCAGATTATTGCCATCTTTGCGTCTGCCAACGCTGTGTGCCTGCCAGATCTTGTCGTACAGAGTTTGTGCTGCCATCGCTCGCCTGCCCGTAAATGTTTGAAGAGAGTGTGTAAAAAAGCGCGAGTCTACGAGGGGTGATACGATAAAACAAATTCATTATATTTATGTTTTAGATAAATAAAGGTTATTCATGAATTTTCATGATCTGGCGACGTTTATCACCGTTGCAGAAGAAGCTTCGTTTTCAAACGCAGCCGCGGCACTGCACATTACCCAACCAGCGGTGAGTAAGAGAATCCAGGCGTTAGAGCAACAGTTTGGTGCGCGCCTGTTTGATCGTGTTGGCAAACAGGTTCATCTGACACAAGCCGGCGCGGCGCTGATGCCCCAGGCGCGCCTGATGCTGGCAACGCTGGCAGACACCGAAAAGCAACTGCACAACCTTGCGCAAAACGTGGCCGGCAGTTTGACCCTGGCGACCTCCCACCACATTGGTCTGCATCGACTTGCACCGGTACTGCGACGATTTGTCAGTTTGTATCCTCAGGTACAGATAAATATCAGTTTTGAAGATTCAGAAGTTGCCTATGATCGCGTTCGTCAGGGCAGCAGTGAAGTGGCTGTGGTTACCCTGAATCCAGAAGGTGAGCGACAGCTGGACAGTCAGGTGATCTGGAACGATCCATTGGTTTTGGTCTCGGCTCCGGATAGTCCCAGACAGGTCACCCTGGCCTGTCTTGCGCAACAACCCTGTGTATTACCTGGCGCTGGCACGTTTACTGGTCGTATTGTGTTACAACGTTTTGCTGAACAAGGCCTGGTATTATCACCGGCGATGTCGACCAACTATCTGGAAACCATTGGCATGCTGGTCAGCGTCGGCCTGGGCTGGAGCGTGCTGCCGCGCAGCATGGTGGGCGAGTTATCGGTCTTGTCAGTAGATTGCGCACCGATGTCACGAACCCTGGGGCATGTGATCAATCCAACCCGCACCTTGAGCAATGCTGCAGCGGCGTTTGTTGACGTGTTAACAGGGTTTGCTGATTAGGAAAATCAACGTTTGCGTGACTAAACGGTTTTGAACCCGCCTATCTGCCCTCGGTGGCGCAGATAATGGTCCATCAGCACGATGGCCATCATGGCCTCGGCTATAGGTGTCGCACGAATGCCCACACAGGGATCGTGACGACCCTTGGTGACAACTTCTACGGGATTGCCACTGGTATCAATTGAACGACCCGGTGTCGTTAGACTGCTGGTTGGTTTCAGCGAGATTTTGCAGATCAGATCCTGTCCGGAGGAAATGCCGCCCAGCACACCGCCAGCGTGGTTGCTGGTGAAACCGTCCGGGGTTATCTCATCGCGGTGTTCAGTGCCGCGTTGCGCTACAACATCGACACCATCACCCATCTGTACGGCCTTCACGGCATTTATGCTCATCAATGCACCAGCCAGGTCGGCATCAAGTTTACCGAATACCGGCTCACCCAGACCAACCGGCACACCGGTGGCGTGCACGCTGACTTCAGCACCCACGGAATCGCCTGAACGGCGCAAGCTGTCAATCAGGGCGGCAATATCATCCAGCACTGTAACGTCAGGGCAGAAGAATGGGTTCTGCTCAATTTGACTGGCGTCTTTCAACTGGATTCTGATGTCACCAATACCAGACAGGAAGCCGAATATTTTTATACCCGCCTGTTGGGCAAGATATTTTTTAGCGATGGCGCCTGCCGCCACGCGCATGGCTGTTTCTCTTGCTGAAGAGCGGCCTCCGCCCCGGTAATCACGAATGCCGTATTTACCATCGTAAGTAAAGTCTGCATGAGCCGGGCGAAAGATATCTTTGATGTTGCTGTAGTCTTTGCTTTTCTGATCTTCATTTTCGATTAACAAGCCAATAGACGTGCCGGTTGTTTTCCCTTCGAACACGCCTGAAAGTATTTTGACCTGATCAGATTCTTTGCGTTGGGTTGTATATTTGGATTGGCCCGGGCGGCGTCGGTCCAGATCCGGCTGCAGATCCGCCTCGCTCAGTTCCAGTCCTGGAGGACACCCATCAACGACAGCGCCCAGGGCCAGGCCGTGGCTTTCGCCAAAGGTGGATACCGTAAAATGCTGTCCAATACTATTTCCCGCCATGGTGACGCCTTCTAACCCTGCAAGCGGGGCGCAGTATGGGAATTTAGCGCTGCGCCTTCAAGCACAAAAACACCTTC
Source organism: uncultured Pseudomonadaceae bacterium (assembly GCA_965368205.1). Classification (GTDB taxonomy): domain Bacteria; phylum Pseudomonadota; class Gammaproteobacteria; order Pseudomonadales; family Azotimanducaceae; genus UBA4421. Next base: position 9,939 of record CBDUMB010000022.1, read on the forward strand.
TCCACCCATCGGCAGATCCGGCCAGATCAACGGCAGGTGTGGATATTTCTGTATTAACGCAGGTGCACTGGCGCCTACCTCGGCAACCAGAAGCCCCGTAGTCTTCAGCCACAGCGGCAGTTTTTCAATAATCGCGTCAATGAAAACAAGACCGTCTGCACCGCCGGCCAGCGCCAGTTCCGGCTCAGCTGCATATTCAGCAGGCAGACTCGACATGTCCAGCGCATCAACATAAGGCGGATTGGTGATGATGAGATCAAACTTCTGCATGAACGCCCCCTGCTGGAGGACATCTGCCTCGATGACCTCGATACGTTCGGCCAGGTTGTGTTCGGCGACGTTGTTTTTTGTAAGGTGCAATGCTTGAGAGTCCACATCAACGAGTGTCACTTTGGCGTGCGGGAAGATATGTGCTGCAACAATCCCCAGAACGCCACTACCGCAGCACAGATCAAGTATTGATGTGACGGACGAGGGTAGCCAGGGCTGCAGACCATCGCTGAGTAACAGGCCGATCGGGGAGCGTGGCACGATCACGCCCTCCTCTGCTTTAAATGTATAACCTGCGTATTGGGTCTGACCCAATATGTAGGCCAGAGGCACACGCCTATCAATACGTAATTGTGCAACCGCTAAGCAATGGGAAGCCTGTGAAGCCGGCACCTGTGTATTCAGCACAGATTCGTCATCTTGCAGGCCTGTGACCGTCAGCACCAAAGCAACCGCTTCGTCCCAGGCATTGTCTGTACCATGCCCGTAACTCAAGGGGTTGCTTTGAAACAGCCCGTGCACCGCCTCAATCAAGCTTGCGACGGTGTGGTTTTCCACTTACTTATCTGTTCCCAACAATTCAAGTAAGAGACGGTTCAAACGCTCAACGTATGCGCCCGGATCGGTAAGCGCGCCGCCTTCAGCAAGACTGGCCTGATCAAATAGAATGCCAACCAGCTCGGCAAAACGATCTTCATCAGGCTCCTTGTCCAAACGCTGCAGTAACAGATGGTTCGGGTTGAACTCAAAAATCGGTTTTGATTCAGGCATAGACTGCCCGCTGGCTTCAAGGATTTTGCGCATCTGCACACCCATGGCGTCCTCGGAAAGTACCAGGCAGGCAGGAGACTGGGTCAATCTTTTAGAAGGCCTGACTTTGTCAACCTTGTCACCTAGAACGGCTGCGATGCGTTCAACTAACGGATGCTTCTCGTCTTCCTCTTCGTTTTTGTCATCGTCTTCACTGGCATTTTTGTCTTCGCCCGGCAAGCTCACATCGCCGCGCATCACATCAACAAACTGGACGTCGCCGTATTGCGTCAGCGAACTCATCAACCACTCATCAATGCGGTCAAACATCAGCAACACTTCGATGTCGCGGTCTTTAAACATTTCCAGGTGCGGGCTGCGACTGGCGGTTTCGTAGGTTTCAGAACAGATGTAATAGATCACATCCTGTTCTTCGCTTTTGCGCTCGAGATAGGTATCCAGGCTGACCGTCTTGTTAGCACCCTCACCTTTTGTGCTGGCGAATCTCAGCAGTTTGGCCAATGCTTCCCGATTAGCAAAGTCTTCCCCTGCCCCTTCTTTCAACACTTCGCCAAATTCGTCCCAGAAAGTCTGGTATTTTTCCGGTTCCTTTTTGGCCATGGTGTCCAGCATGTTGAGCACACGTTTGGTCAAAGCGTTTTTAATTGAAGTGACCCGGTCATCTTCCTGCAGTATCTCGCGGGAGACATTCAGGGGCAGATCATTTGAATCTATAACCCCTTTAACGAAGCGTAAATAGAGCGGCAGAAATTGCTCTGCATCATCCATGATAAAGACACGTTGAACGTAGAGTTTCAGACCCCGCGGAATATCGCGCTGATACAGATCAAAAGGCGCACGCTTGGGTATATACAGCAGGCTGTTGTATTCCAGTTTGCCCTCAACTTTATTGTGGCTCCAGGAGAGCGGGTCTTCAAAGTCATGGGAAACGTGTTTATAGAACTCAGTATATTCTTCGTCTGAGACTTCGCTGCGAGGCCGCGTCCATAACGCCTGAGCTGAGTTAACTGCTTCAAAGGCGGCTACTTTTTCTTCAGCGTCCTGGGCGTCATCAGAGTCTGCCGGTAACTGTTCCAGCATGCGTACAGGCACACCAATATGGTCAGAATAGCGCCTTACCACTGAACGCAATCGGTAGTCCTCAGCAAAATCCAGCGCGTCATCCTTTAAATGCAGCGTGACGGATGTGCCGCGCTGAGCGCGCTCAATTTTCTCAATATCGTACGCGTCTTCACCGGCTGAACGCCACAACACGCCCTGATCAGCGCCTGCTCCCAGGGTGGCAACCTCGACTTCATCAGCCACCATGAAGGCGCTGTAAAATCCGACACCAAACTGGCCGATGAGCTGGGCGTCTTTGGCCTGGTCCCCCGTCAGATGTGACAGAAATTCGGCTGTGCCCGATTTGGCAATTGTGCCGAGGTTGGTAATCACCTCTTCATAGGTCATGCCGATGCCATTGTCGGTAATCGTGAGCGTCTTGGCGTCTTTATCAAAGGTGATGTCGATGTGGTAATCAGCATCGTCACCCAGTAATTCGGGATCTTCTAACGCTTTGAATCTCAGCTTATCAATGGCATCTGAGGCATTGGAAATCAGCTCGCGTAAAAATATTTCGCGATTGGAATACAGCGAGTGAATCATCAGTTTCAGCAGCTGTTTCGCTTCGGTTTGGAATCGATGAGTTTCCACAGTGGGTTCAGAAGTAGCTTCGCTCATAACACTCTTTTTGGCAGTTTTGATGGCTGCTAGATGGGGATAGATTGGGAAAATTCAAGGCATGGGCACACGCGATGTTGTGCCCTGCCTCTGACGTTACCTGGTTGGTACGTCACATAGTTAGGACCAGCCGGTTACCTCAGCCAGAGCGTCGCCGATTTCAGCCAGGCTGCGTACTGTGCGCACGCCGGCATCTTCAAGCGCGGCAAACTTCTCATCTGCGGTACCTTTTCCGCCAGCGATGATCGCGCCCGCATGGCCCATACGTTTGCCTGGAGGGGCCGTCACGCCCGCGATGTAGCCAACAATGGGCTTGGTGACATTGGCTTTGATGAAGGCCGCTGCTTCTTCCTCAGCTGTGCCGCCGATTTCTCCGACCATGACAATGGCTTCTGTATCTGGATCTTCCTGAAACATTGTCAGAATGTCGATGAAGTGGCTGCCAGGAATAGGATCGCCACCAATACCGACACAGGTGCTCTGGCCAAAGCCACGATCCGTAGTCTGCTTGACGGCTTCGTAAGTCAAGGTGCCTGAGCGCGACACGATGCCCACTTTACCCGGCAGATGAATATCACCTGGCATGATGCCAATTTTGCATTCTCCGGGTGTAATCACACCAGGACAGTTTGGTCCGATCATACGGGCGTCACTGACGTCCAGGCGTGCTTTGACAGCCAGCATATCCAGGGTTGGAATGCCTTCAGTGATACACACGATGAGTTTGATGCCCGCATTCAGAGCTTCCAGGATTGAATCTTTACAGAAGCTCGCAGGTACATAGATCACGGATGCGGTAGCGCCGGTGGCGGCAACCGCGTCAGCCACGGTGTTAAAAACCGGCAGACCGAGATGGGTTGTACCCCCTTTCCCGGGTGTAACACCGCCTACCAGTTGCGTGCCGTAGGCAAGCGCCTGTTCGCTGTGCAGGGTGCCTTGTGACCCGGTAAAACCCTGACAGATAACTTTGGTGTTCTTGTCAATTAATACGCTCATGCCTGACCTCCTGCTGCTGCAACTGCTTTTTGCGCCGCATCTACCAATGATTCGCCAGGAATAATATTCAAACCGCTGTCAGCCAGCGTTTTTCTACCGAGCTCAGAATTATTGCCTTCAAATCGCACAACCACGGGCACATTGACACCAACTTCTTCAACTGCACCGATAATGCCTTCGGCAATCGTTGCACAGCTGACAATGCCGCCAAAGATATTGATCAGCACCGCCGTAACGGCTTCGTCAGACAGGATAATCTTAAATGCCTCGGCAACCGCTTCTTTAGTGGCGCCGCCGCCTACATCAAGGAAGTTTGCCGGGTTACCGCCATGCAGCTTCACCAGGTCCATCGTGCCCATCGCAAGCCCGGCGCCATTCACCATACAACCGATGGTGCCGTCTAACGCGACGTAGTTAAGGTTAAACGCGGCTGCCTGTGCTTCGCGTTCATCTTCCTGACTTGGATCATTCATCGCAGCGAGTTTCGGCTGTCGGTACAGCGCGTTACCGTCGATAGTGACTTTCGCGTCCAGGCAGTGAATATTGCCTTCGCTGGTCACGACAAGAGGGTTAATCTCCAGCAGCGCACAATCGGATTCTTCGAACAGCTTAGCCAGACCCATAAACAGGTTAGTAAACTGACGCACCTGGGCACCTTCCAGGCCGAGCGCAAATGCCAGTTCCCGACCCTGATAAGGCTGGGCACCTACAAAGGGGTCGATGACTGCACGGAGGATTTTCTCAGGCGTTTCTTCGGCGACGGTTTCAATTTCGACACCGCCTTCGGTTGAAGCCATAAAGATTACCCGGCGGCTGCCACGGTCCACAACTGCACCCAGATACAACTCCTGGTCAATGTCAGTGCAGCTTTCTACATAGATTTTGCTGACGGGTTGACCATTTTCATCTGTTTGAAAGGTCACCAGATTTTTGCCGATCCACTGCTCTGCAAAGGCTCTGATTTCGTCATAAGAGTCGGCCAGTTTAACGCCGCCGGCCTTGCCTCGGCCGCCAGCATGGACCTGCACTTTGACAACCCAGCGGTCACCGCCAATTTTTTTGGCTGCTTCAACAGCTTCCTCTGCAGTATCCACTGCGTAGCCTTCTGAGACGGGTAAGCCGTATTCGGCAAACAGCCCCTTGGCCTGGTATTCATGTAAATTCAAAGTATGTCCCCTCCTGGATGGACCGGTAGTTTACGTATAATGACTATTTCTTCTTACGATTGATCATATGAATGGCATGCCCGGCAACACCCAGGGCGGCCTCATGCACCGATTCGGACAATGTCGGGTGAGCAAACATGATCAGACCTAAATCTTCTGCGCTGGCATCGAACTCCATTGCAATGACCGCCTGGGCTATCAATTCTGAGGCTTGCGGTCCCAGAACATGGACACCAAGGATACGGTCGCTGTCCGCGTCCGCAATCACCTTGACGCTGCCCTGGGTATCGTTAGCAGCCAGAGCTCGACCGCTGGCGGCAAAAGGAAAGCTGCCCACTTTATAGTTGTCACCGTCTGCTTTGAGCTGTTGTTCTGTTTTGCCAACCCAGGCAATTTCGGGATGTGTATAAATAACACTGGGAATTGTGTCGTAGTTTACCAGGGGCTTAAATCCGGCGATACGTTCAGCCACCATCACACCTTCTGCGGTACCTTTGTGGGCCAACATCGGGCCACGGACAACATCTCCC
>CBDUMB010000023.1:0-14962 GCA_965368205.1 uncultured Pseudomonadaceae bacterium
TGGTAATGGTATTTCGCTATTGATCTTTGCCGGTATCGTCTCTGGCTTTCCGTCAGCACTCGGACAGGTTTTTGAAGCGGCCCGTCAGGATCAGATCAATATCATTGCGTTGCTGTTTATCACAGCCATCGCGATAGGCGTTGTATGGTTTATCGTCCGTGTAGAGCGTGGCCAGCGCCGGATCACGGTTAACTATGCCAAACGCCAGCAGGGTCGCCGTGTCTTCCAGGCGCAGAGCAGCCACCTGCCGTTAAAAATCAACATGGCCGGTGTTATCCCAGCGATTTTTGCCTCGAGCCTGCTGTTGGCGCCGGCGTCTATGGCCAGCTGGTTCGGCACCAACCCTGGTATGGGCTGGTTGCAGGAGATTTCTCTGGTTCTGTCTCCCGGGCAGCCGCTTTACATCATGATGTTTGCCGCGGGTATTATCTTTTTCAGCTTCTTTTATACCGCCATCATGTTTGACCCGAAAGATGTGGCGGATAATCTGAAGCGCCAGGGTGCCTATGTACCAGGTATACGGCCGGGGCAGCAAACCGCAAAATATATTGACGATGTCATTACCCGGCTGACCGTTTTCGGTGCCCTGTATGTGACGTTGGTATGTTTGTTACCGGAATTTATGATTGTGGCATTCGATATAACTTTTCAACTGGGTGGCACCGCGCTGCTGATTGTGGTGGTTGTGGCAATGGACTTCATGTCCCAGGTGCAATCTCACCTGATGTCCAGCCAGTACGCCAAGTTGATGGAAAAATCGAATCTACAGACTTACGGACGTCGTAAAGGCGGATAAGACTATGAAAGTTAGAGCATCAGTAAAGAAGATTTGCAGAAACTGCAAAGTGATCAAGCGGAAAGGCGTCGTGCGGGTTATCTGCAGCGCAGAACCACGTCACAAGCAGCGACAAGGCTAGCCTGACGGCAGCCAGCAGGAATTTAACGGAGCGTATAAATGGCACGTATTGCCGGCATAAACATACCCGATAACAAGCATGCGAGAATATCGCTGACTTATATCTATGGCATTGGTCTAACGACAGCGAAAAAGATCTGTGAGCAGGCGGGCGTCAGCCCTTCCGCGAAAGTAGGTGAGTTGGACGAAGCTAATCTTGATGCGATTCGCAGTGAAGTTGCGAAGCTCAGTGTAGAGGGCGATCTGCGTCGTGAGACATCGATGAACATCAAACGCCTGATGGATCTGGGTTGCTATCGCGGTATGCGACATAGACGCCACCTGCCTGTACACGGTCAACGTACCCGTACCAATGCGCGCACGCGTAAAGGTCCAACGCGTCCAATTCGCAGATAAGCATAAGTTAAGAAGCGTAACTAGGAATTTTAGGAAATGGCAGAGCGTAAAAAAGCCAAACGAGTGGTTATTGACGGAGTGGCACACATCCATGCGTCATTTAACAACACCATCATCTCTATCAGCGACCGGCAGGGTAATACCCTGTGTTGGGCGACTTCTGGTGGATCAGGTTTCCGTGGCTCGCGTAAAAGCACGCCTTTTGCCGCGCAGGTTGCAGCAGAGCGTGCCAGCAATACTGCCCTGGAATTTGGCATGAAGAGCGTGGACGTATTCGTGAAGGGTCCAGGGCCCGGTCGTGAATCTGCGGTACGAGCGCTGAACGCTGCAGGATTGAAAATAAACAGCATCTCGGATGTGACACCCATTCCGCATAATGGATGCCGTCCACCGAAAAGACGACGCGTTTAAGCGTCTAGCAAACTAAGAGGTAAGTTATGGCCCGATATCTAGGTCCAAAACTAAAACTGAGCCGACGCGAAGGCACCGATCTTTTCTTAAAGAGTGGTGTTCGTCCCATCGATTCGAAATGTAAAATTGATCAGGCACCTGGCCAGCACGGTATTCGCCGTGGTCGCCTGTCTGACTATGCAGTGCAGCTGCGTGAAAAACAGAAAGTACGTCGTATTTACGGTGTGCTTGAAAAGCAGTTCCGTAACTACTACAAGAAGGCCGATCGTCAGAAAGGTGCTACAGGTACCAATCTGCTGCAACTTCTTGAATGCCGCTTGGATAATGTGGTTTACCGTATGGGTTATGGCTCAACACGCGCTGAGTCCCGCCAGCTGGTTTCACACAAGTCGATCACCGTTAATGGCGGTATCGTCAACATAGCGTCTTATCAGGTTAAGCCCGATGACGTGGTAGCAGTTGCAGAGAAATCCCGCGGACAAATGCGTATTCAGGCCGCAGTGCAGTTGTCAGCTCAACGATCACCCATCGAATGGGTTGATGTTGCAGTGGACAAACTGGAAGGTGTTTTCAAGCGCCTGCCTGACCGCGAAGAGCTTCCCGTAGAAATTAATGAAAACCTCATAGTTGAGCTTTACTCGAAGTAAGTAAACTAGCGCGCCATTGGCGCTCTCAGGAGACGACATATATGTCACAGTTGGCAAACGAGTTTTTGACCCCGCGAAATATCGAGATTCAATCCGACACGCCTACCCGGGCGAAAGTCACATTGGAGCCGTTAGAGCGTGGCTTTGGTCATACCTTAGGCAATACGCTCCGAAGAATTCTGCTGTCTTCAATGCCTGGATGTGCAATTACCGAAGTTCAGATTGATGGTGTTCTGCATGAATACAGCACGCTGGAAGGTGTTCAGGAAGATGTCATTGATATCCTGCTGAACCTGAAGGGTATTGCTGTTGTACTGCACAACCAGGACGAAGCCATTATCACTTTGTCAAAGTCAGGCGGCGGCCAGGTAACAGCTGGAGACTTCCAGTTAAACCAGGATGTAGAGATCGCAAATCCTGATCACATTGTGTGTTCACTGAATGACAGTGGCGCTATCCGCATCGAAGCGCGCGTCACACGCGGTCGTGGTTACGTACCCGTTGATGCCGTGGGCAACGAAGAAGATGAAAGTCGCCCGATAGGTGTACTGCGTCTGGATGCATCTTACAGCCCGATGCAGCGTGTGGCTTACAGTGTAGAAAGCACACGTGTTGAGCAGCGTACAGACTTGGATAAACTGATTCTCGATCTGGAAACCAACGGCACCATCGATCCGGAAGAAGCGATTCGTCGCGCGGCGACAATACTGCAGCATCAGTTGGCTGTATTTGTTGACCTTGAAAGTGAAGGTGAGCAGGTAGTTGAAGAGAAAGAGGACGAAATAGATCCGATTCTGATACGTCCTGTTGATGACCTTGAACTGACCGTACGGTCTGCAAACTGTTTGAAAGCAGAGAATATCTACTATATCGGTGATCTGATTCAACGCACAGAAGTGGAGTTACTGAAAACTCCAAACCTGGGTAAAAAATCACTGACAGAAATCAAAGACGTTCTCGCATCACGTGGCCTGTCGCTGGGTATGCGTTTAGAAAATTGGCCGCCGTCAAACTTGCATGGTGGACGTGTAGCTTAGTCAGCTGCAGGTTGTTTACATAGGAAACTGAGAAATGCGTCATCGTAAGAGTGGCAGACAACTAAACCGTAACAGCTCACATCGCCAGGCGATGTTTCGCAACATGGCGGTGTCGTTGATCGAGCACGAAGTGATTAAAACCACTGTACCGAAAGCCAAAGAGCTGCGTCGGATTGCAGAGCCGTTGATCACACTAGCCAAACAAGACTCAGTGGCAAATCGCCGACTGGCTTTTTCCCGTACCCGTGATAAAGCCGCGGTAGGTAAATTGTTTGCTGAGTTGGGGCCTCGATACGAGGCTCGTCCCGGTGGCTATACCCGTATTTTAAAGTGTGGTTTTCGCCCCGGCGATTCTGCACCTATGGCCTTTATTGAACTGGTTGACCGTCCGGTAGAAGATTTTGACTACGATGAAGACGTGGTTGTAGAGGACGAGACTGAAACAGCGCAAGATAGTTCAGACGATATCGAAGATGCGGAAATCGTCGAAGAAGAAGCGGCTAAAGACAAAAGCTAGTGTCCGATTACGCTAGGTTTATCCCTACACCGAGAACACTGATGGGCCCAGGCCCATCAGATGTACACCCCCGGGTTCTTGCCGCAACAGCGCAACCCACCATAGGTCACCTTGATCCTGAATTTGTTGGTTTGATGGACGACATCAAATCGCTGATGCGTTATGCATTTCAGACATCCAACAGCTTAACCTTACCTCTGTCCGCTCCAGGCTCAGCAGCTATGGAAGCGGCTTTTGCCAATCTGATTGAGCCGGGTGACAAAGTCATCATCTGCATCAATGGTGTGTTTGGCAATCGTATGGCTGAAAACGTTCGGCGCATGGGTGGTGAACTGGTCACCGTTGAAGACGAGTGGGGCACTCAGGTAGACCCGCAAAAACTGAAAGAAGCTTTGCAGCAACATCCTGATGCCAAAGTAGTTGGGTTTGTGCACGCGGAAACTTCGACCGGAGTCTGTTCTGACGTTCAAACTTTGTGTGCGCTGGCAAAAGAAGCCGGCTGTTTAACAATTGTTGATAGCGTGACGGGTTTGGGTGGCGTAGAACTGCGTGTTGATGACTGGCAGGTAGATGTTGCGTACTCAGGTAGCCAGAAGTGTTTGTCCTGTCCACCTGGAATCAGTCTGATCACCTACAGTGACGCAGCGGCAGCCAGGGTGAAAGCGCGAAACTCAGCGGTACAGAGCTGGTTTCTGGATCTTTCTCTGTTAATGGCCTACTGGGATGGTGAAGGTGCCCGCACCTATCATCACACGGCGCCGGTTAACGCCATGTACGGACTGCACGAAGCGTTGTTAATGCTGCATGAAGAAGGCCTGGAAAACTCATGGCAGCGCCATCGAGATATGCACAATCTGCTGGCGCAAGGCTTGAGCGAACTTGGCCTGGAAATGGTGGTAGATGCAAGCTACCGACTGCCACAACTCAATGTGGTTGCGGCTCCTTCCGGTGTTAACGAAGCGGATGTGCGGAAACACCTTCTGGCAGAATACAATCTTGAGATTGGTGCCGGGTTAGGGGTTTTTGCCGGCAAAGTCTGGCGCATCGGTTTGATGGGATATGCGGCACGCAAAGAAAACGTTCTGCTGTGTGTAAACGCCCTGGCCAACGCCCTTAAATAGAGACGCCTCTCTGTTGTCAGGTGAAGCGCCAGGTTCTAGCGCTTAGCCCCACTGCCTACCAACGGTTTCAGAAAACGTCCGGTATGAGATTTGCGTACCTTTGCAACCGCTTCAGGTGTGCCGGTTGCAACAATAGTGCCGCCACCGGAACCGCCTTCAGGTCCGAGATCTATCACCCAGTCAGCTGTTTTGATGACATCCAGATTGTGTTCGATAACTACAACCGTGTTGCCCGCATCGCGCAACCTGTGCAGTACATCCAACAATTGAGCGATATCGTGAAAGTGCAGGCCGGTTGTTGGTTCATCAAGAATATACAGCGTCTGTCCAGTATCACGCTTAGACAGCTCCCGTGACAGCTTCACTCGCTGCGCTTCGCCACCGGATAAGGTGGTCGCCGATTGTCCCAGCCTCACATACGACAAGCCGACATCCATTAGTGTCTGTAGTTTGCGAGAGAGCATGGGGACAGCATCAAAAAATGTTCGTGCATCTTCGATGGTCATATCCAGAACTTCGTGGATGTTTTTACCTTTGTAGCGTACGTCCAGAGTTTCCCGGTTGTAGCGCTTGCCGTTGCAGACGTCACAAGGCACGTAGATATCCGGCAGAAAATGCATTTCTACTTTGATGACACCATCACCCTGACACGCCTCACAGCGACCGCCTTTAACGTTGAAACTGAATCGCCCGGGTTTGTACCCGCGCGCGCGGGATTCCTGTACCTGGGCAAACAACTCTCTTATGGGGGTGAACAGGCCAGTATAGGTCGCCGGGTTGCTGCGTGGCGTGCGCCCTATCGGGCTCTGATCAATGTCGACCACCTTGTCCAGATGATGCATGCCTTCTATGTGATCAAATGGTGCAGGCTTCAGTGTTTCTGCCCGGTTCAGCGCAGTGGCAGCTAAAGGATAAAGGGTTTGATTGATCAGCGTTGATTTACCTGATCCTGAAACGCCGGTAACGCAGGTCAGCAGGCCGCAAGGTATAGTGACCGTCACGTCCTGCAGGTTATTACCCTTGGCACCGATCAGATTGACCACCTTTTCTTCATCAAACGGCGTGCGTACGCTTGGCACGGCGATGGATTTGCGCCCGGAAAGATACTGGCCCGTGATGGAGTCTTTTGCCTTGAGGATATCTTTGATGCCACCTGCGGCGACGATTTTACCGCCGTGAACACCTGCGCCGGGGCCAATATCGATCAGGTAGTCTGCCGCGCGAATGGCTTCTTCATCATGTTCAACCACAAGTACGGTGTTACCCAGATCGCGCAGATGTTCCAGGGTGCGTAACAGGCGTTCATTGTCACGCTGGTGCAAGCCAATAGAAGGTTCATCAAGGATGTACATGACACCGACCAGGCCAGCACCAATCTGGCTGGCCAGACGAATACGTTGCGCCTCGCCACCGGACAGCGTATCTGCACTTCGATCCAGGGTCAGATAATTGAGGCCGACATCCACCAGAAAACGCAGACGGGCAATAATTTCTTTCAGAATTTTGTCTGCAATAGTGGCGCGCTGGCCTTTCAACTTCAGAGATTGAAAGTGCTTCAGCGTGTCTTCGACCGAGCCATGGGTAATTTCCGGCAGGTTGCTGGTACCAATAAATACATGGCGGGACTCCTGTCGTAAACGTGTGCCGGCACAGCTGGGGCAATCGGCCACACGCAGATATTTCTGCAGGTTCTCCCGCACCATATTCGAATCAGTTTCATGGTAACGACGCTCCATGTTGGGGATGACACCTTCAAAGCGGTGGCGCCGCTTGATCACATCACCTCGATCGTTGGCGTAGCTGAAATCGATGCGGGTCTGCCCGCTGCCGAACAATATGGCCTGACGTTGCTTCTTATTGAGCTTTTTAAAAGGCATCTCAACGTCGAAGCCGTAGTGATCAGCCAGCGAGGTCAACATATGGAAATAGTAGACGTTGCGTCTGTCCCAGCCACGAATGGCACCCTCCGCAAGGGTCAGGTCTTCGTCGGCGACCACAAGTTCTGGGTCAAAGAAATTGGTAACGCCCAGACCATCACACGAATCGCACGCACCGGCAGGGTTGTTAAAAGAAAACATGCGAGGCTCTAGCTCGGAAATGCTGTAGCCACATTGCGGGCAGGCAAAGCGTGCTGAAAAAATCTGCGGCGGCGCTTTTTCGTCTTCCATGCTGCGCACCAGAGCAACCCCGTCAGACAGCTGCAGCGCGGTTTCAAAACTTTCCGCCAGTCGTTGTTGCAGGTCGTCGCGGATGCGCACACGGTCGATGACTGCCTCGATGGTGTGTTTCTTGTTCTTGTCCAGGTCAGGGGTGGCGTCGAGATCAACAACAATGTTGTCGACGCGAGCGCGCACGAAACCGTTGCTGCGTAATTCTGCAAAAACGTGCTGGTGCTCGCCTTTACGCTCTGAAATGACTGGCGCGAGAATCATGATGCGCTCGCCGTCCTGCATCTGCAGCACCTGATCAACCATCTGGCTGACAGTCTGCGCGGCCAGTGGTTCGTCGTGATCTGGACAGCGCGGCTCACCTACTCTGGCGAACAACAGGCGCAGATAGTCGTAGATTTCTGTGATCGTGCCTACGGTAGAACGTGGGTTGTGTGAGGTCGATTTCTGTTCAATCGAAATGGCGGGTGATAACCCTTCAATATGGTCGACGTCTGGCTTTTCCATCATCGACAGAAACTGTCGCGCGTAGGCGGAAAGCGATTCGACGTAGCGACGCTGACCTTCAGCATAGAGCGTATCAAATGCCAGAGAAGACTTACCTGATCCGGACAAGCCAGTGATAATCACCAGCTTGTCGCGTGGAATATCCAGGTCGATGTTCTGCAGGTTATGGGTGCGCGCACCACGCACTGAAATGGTATCCACGGATTACACTCGGGGGAAAACCGCCCAACTTATCCTGCTCCGGTTTGCGGGGCAACTCTATTTACGTCGGGTCAGCAGTAGAGTGGGTATCAGACTTAATGCGAGGATAAATAGCGCTGCGGTTGACGCTTCCGGCAGGCGTTCATCAGCAGCCAGTCGATACACCCGGGTTGCCAGCGTTTCGAAGTTAAAGGGCCGCATGATCAGCGTAGCGGGTAGTTCTTTGATCACATCGATGAACGTCAGCAGGCCCGCGTAGGCAATGGTTGACGTTAACAGAGGTAAATGGACGCGGCCGAAAAGCCGGGTTGGCGATGCGCCTAAGGTGCGGGCAGCGGCATCAAGAGATGGATGAATCTGCCCCAGTCCGCCTTGCACACTGTTGAAAGCAACCGTCATGAAGCGTGCGATATAGACGAATACCAGACCAGCGATTGTGCCGGTGATCATCAGTGAGTTAATGCTGTCAAACTGTGTTGCCAGCCACTGGTCGATAGCGGTCAGCGGTAAAAGGGCGCCGGTCGCCAGCACCAGCCCTGGAATCGCGTATCCTAAAGTGGCAACGCGAATGCCGTACCTCACCGGTACGGTAGGCCTCAGTCGAGCGGCATAGGCCAGCCACATGGCACCGATCACACACAAAGCGGCGGCGATGGTGGAAACGTAAAGTGAGTTTTTTACAAACCCGATAAAACGTGTGCTGAGTAGTGGATCCCCGGTTTCCAGGGCGTAATTCAGCAGTAAACCTGCCGGCAGTACAAAACCCAGAACAACAGGTAACAGACAGACAATAAGGGCAAGAGCGCTTCTGAAGCCTGTGAGTCTCTGTTTTCTGGCAGGCTTGTCTGGTGTCGCCAGGTTGAAGCGCTGGCCTCTGCGGGTCGCCTGCTCGAGCGCAACCAGGAATATCACCAGCAGGAATAACCAGGCGGCCAACTGGAGCGCTGCACCGCGCTCTCCCATAGACAGCCAGGTTCGGAATACGCCGGTGGTCAGTGTGGCCACCCCAAAGTGTTCCACAACCCCGAACTCGGCTGCGGTTTCCATCAGGACAAGCGCCAGCCCGCCTGCTATGGCGGGTCTGGCCAGTGGCAGGGTCACTCTGCGGAACAGCTCAAAATTAGAAGCGCCCAGCGTGCGCGAGGCGTCGGACAGCATGCTCGATTGTGAGTCCAGATTAACCCGCACTAACAGATAGACGTAGGGGTAGAGGACCAGAGACATGACCATGGCGGCACCGGGTAGAGAGCGTATGGGTGGCAGGCGAAATTCGCTGACCCCCCAACCAGTGATTTCCCGGATAAATGTCTGCACGGGACCGGACACTTCCAACAGGTCAGCGTAGACGTAGCCGGCCACGTAAGTGGGCAGAGCCAGAGGCAAGACCAGTGCTGGTGCAACCCAGCGGTGGCCGGCAAATTCATAGTGGGTGCTCAACCAGGCGGTGCTGATGCCAAAAACACCTGCGAGCAGCCCGGTCAGCAACATCAGCAGCAGCGTATTGAGGACATATTCTGCCAGCAGATATTCACGCAGGTGTAACCAGACCTCATCAGCCGGTCCGAAGAGCGCTGCCAGCACAATTATCAGCGGCAGGGCAACCGGAATGGCAATCAGCAGCGTGCCGAGATCGAGGATGCGAGGTCGATTACTCATCTAGATTTGATGCGTGGACGTAGAACACTGAGAATGGCTGACCAATGTATAGGACTTTCGCGTGAGTATAACCTTCCGCAGCATTCAACACGCTTACACTGATGTGCCTGTTTTACGCGATATCGACTTAGCCGTTGAGAGCGGTGAGATCGTCTGTGTCCTTGGGCCTTCGGGCAGTGGCAAATCGACGTTGCTGAAACTCGTTGCCGGGCTCGAAACGCTGCAGGCTGGCAGCATCGAACTGCCTGATTTAAAGGTCACGCCGCAACGCTGCCCGCCGCCAGAAAAGCGTCCAGTGGGCCTGGTGATGCAGGAGCATGCTTTGTTTCCGCACCTTACAGTAGCGGCCAATGTGGCGTTCGGACTGCATGGCCTGGCCCGCAATGAGCAGGATGAGCGGGTTAAGCGGTTGCTGGCACTGGCAGGTCTGGAGATGATGGCTGACCGATATCCGCATACCCTGTCTGGCGGTCAGCAACAGCGTGTTGCTCTGGCTCGTGCTCTAGCGCCGGAGCCGGCGGTGATGTTGCTGGACGAGCCGTTTGCCAGTATCGATGTGCTTCTGCGCAATCGTCTGCGCAGTGATACGCGACAATTACTCAAAGCATCTGCAACAACAGCGTTACTGGTCACCCATGATCCTGCGGACGCGATGGCGGTAGCTGATCGTATCGCCGTGGTGGTCGCTGGAGAGCTGGTTCAGTTTGGCGCGCCTAAAGCACTGTGGGAAGCGCCGGCGCATCCTTTTGTGGCTGAAGTTCTGGCCGGTCGCCAGCTGTTTACTGCGGTTTTCACCCAAGGCACCTTGATCTCAGTGTTTGGTACCTTTGCCACTCACGCCACATTGTCTGAAAACGCGCCTGTTCAGGTAGCTGTAGCGCCCGCCCGAATCAATCTGGTGCCGTCCTCGCAGGGGCAGGTCTCAATTGTTGATATCCGATTTTCAGGTCAGCATTTCACGATTCAACTGGACGCTGCGGGGCAATTACTGGAGGCGCGGGTGTCCGATGCCAGCCACTTCAAGCTTGGGCAATCCATTGCAATTGAGATTGCGCCCGAAGATGTGCTGATATATGGTTGAGAATGATTCTCATTTAAGTTGTATTATGATTCGATCTGTTGCCCTTGTGCTCCTGTTACTGCTGCCGCTGACATCAATTTCAGCTGCGGAACTCAATCTGTATTCTGCTCGGCACTACGACACCGACTTCTCTCTATATGATCGTTTTACTGAAGATACCGGCATAAAGGTCAATCTTATCGAAGGCGGCAGTGATGCGTTGATAGAACGTATTCTTGCCGAAGGCGAGCTAAGTCCAGCTGATATTCTGATCACCGTTGATGCCGGCCGGCTCTGGCGTGCTGCACAAGCTGGCGTTTTTCAATCCATAGATTCCCCAACCCTGAATGCGCGTGTACCGCAATACCTCAGAGATCCGGACAATCTCTGGTTTGGTCTCTCCAAGCGTGCGCGGGTCATTGCCTATCGCAAATCAGAGGGCCTGCCCGCACCGGTTACCTACGAAGATCTGGCTAAGCCAGCGTACCGGAACCGCGTCTGTATGCGTTCTTCTTCGAATATCTACAACTTGTCGTTGCTGGCCGGGATGATTGAAACTGCTGGGAATGAGGCAGCCATGCAATGGGCGCAGGGTGTTGTGCAGAACTTTGCGCGGGCTCCTCAGGGTAATGACACCGCTCAACTGCGCGCTGTGGCCAGTGGTGAGTGCGGAGTAACCATAGCCAACACCTACTATCTGGGGCGGATGATGGCCTCCAGTGATCCTGCGGACAAGGCTGTGGTGGCGGAGCTGGGTATTGTTTTCCCCGATCAGGATGGTCGCGGTACCCACGTGAATATCAGCGGTGCGGGGGTGACGCGTTATGCGCCAAATAGACCTGCGGCAATTGCGTTTATGGAATATCTGACCAGCGAATTTGCTCAGCGTTTGTTTGCTGAAGGAAACAATGAGTATCCGGTGGTGGGCAAGGCTACCGGCCCTATTTCTGAACTCGGTGATTTCAAAGAAGAACAGATCAATGCTGCGATCTTTGGCAAGCGGCAGGCCCAGGCGGTGATGATTTTTGATCGGGCGGGCTGGCGCTGATTATCAAAAGCTGTAATCCCACGTGTATCTGCGCGGTTTATCCGTTGGGCTGCGTCAATCAATCCATTACACTAGTACCACTTGAAATAAAAAGAGCAGGACCATGGCCAGGGGAATCAACAAAGTCATCCTAATTGGTAATCTGGGCAGAGACCCGGAAACGCGTTATGCGCAGAATGGTGGTGCGGTCACTAACTTCAGTGTGGCCACGTCAGAATCCTGGCGCGATAAAGCCAGCGGTGAAAATCAGGAGCGTACTGAATGGCACAATGTTGTGTGTTTTGCGCGTCTGGCAGAAATTGCAGGCGAATACCTGCGTAAAGGCTCAAAGGTCTACATAGAAGGCAGTTTGCGCACCACCAGCTGGGAGCAGGACGGCCAGAAAAAATACCGTACAGAAATTATGGCCCGCGAACTGCAAATGTTAGACAGCCGCAGTGGTAATATGGACGGCGGTATGGGTGGCGGCATGGGCGCTGACCAGGGCTCACGCAGAGCGCCGGCGGGTGCGCCAACAGGGTTTGAATCTAATTCACCCGCAATGGCGGATAATGCACCGACACTGTCTGACGATACCGACTTCGAAGACGATATTCCGTTTTAGTCTGAGCTAGTTACCCAGGCGGGGTCTGTTACAGCAGATACACGGCAAACAGAGCTGTGCCCAACAGCAGCCGGTAGATCACATAGGGGGTCATACCGGTTCGCTCAACCAGGGCAATAAAGAAGTGAATGCAGGTGTAGGCCGCCAGACCTGAAAGCACCGCGCCACTGATTAAATCCAACCATTGCTGCTGGGCAGCGTCGCTTGCCAGATCGATGCTGAGTAAAACCTGGGCACCTAAAATCGTTGGAATGGCCAACAGAAAAGAAAAGCGAGCAGCGCCGGTGCGGCTGAGACCTACCAGCAGCGCTGCAGTAATGGTGATGCCTGAACGGGAGGTGCCTGGAATCAATGCCAGCATCTGCATGCCGCCTATAAACGCTGCCTGACCCCATGATAAAAGCTCCAGCTTGCCGGGTTTACGGTCAGCCAGCCACAGCAGAATAGCAAACACAATTGTTGTGGTGGCAATCACAGGCACACTGCGCAGGTGTGCTTCGATAAAGTCTTTGCTGAGCAGACCGGCCACCACAACGGGCAGCGTGGCGAGGCCAAGTTTTAAGACCTGGTCTATTTCAGGTTTGTAGACACGATGTGCAGGATAGGTGGCCACCGCTGTGGCCATCTGCAGCAGGTCTGTGCGGAAGTAAGCAATCACCGCAATCAGTGTGCCGAAGTGTACACCTACGTCAAAGGCCAGCCCCTGATCCGGCCAGTCTGTCAGCAGCGAAGGCAGAATCAGATGCGCAGAGCTGGAGATCGGCAGAAATTCGGTTAAGCCCTGTACCAGGCTCAGGAAAATGATCTGTAGCCAATCCACGATAAATCAGGCGCGTAGTTTGTGATCGAAATACGACAGCACATCGTCCAGCGCCTGCTGTGCAGGGGCGCCGCCTTTGATGAGGTCCAGGGTCAGAACGGAATGTCCGTTGCCTGGCAGCTCCACCAGCGTTATGCGTTTTTTGTCACTGTTAAATGCCTGGTCCAGGGCTCTGAATTTATCGGCAGTGCACAGTTTGTCACCGGCGAAGCGCAGCGCCAGCATCGGACCGTGTTCGTCGAGGCGTTGGCGGGCCTGATTAACTTCATCCGCGGACATATGCAGCGCGTGTTGATCAAACAGCGGCATGGAGGGTTGTGAGGCAACGCCGGCCAGGACATGCTCATCTGCCATTAACGAAATGGCAAAATTGCCGGTCAGACACATGCCGATCACACCTATTGCGCTGGCCTGGCGCTGTGTTTTCAAATCGCGACACAGTGCTTTCAACCAATCTACAATCGGACTGCTGGCATTTTTCTCAAACAGTTTAAACTCGCGTCGCAGACAGAACACGCGAGCCACATTCCCCACCAGCGACACCTTACCCAGTGGTCCAAACAGGTGCGGTAAAACCACCTGGTAGCCGTGTTCTACAAATGTGTTGGCAAGGCTGATGGTTTGCGGGCCGATGCCCGGTAATTCCTGGATGATGACAACTGTAGGTCCAACCTCACCTTTGCTGTAGACATCGTGGGTCACTGGCTGTCCGTCGCTTAAAGGCGCGGTGAATGCGCGTTTGTCGAAGGTATCTAACATGGTTAAAGCCGCTGTGATGTCGCGTGAAAGTATACATGCCGGCACCATTTTTTGAGCCTTGCAAATGTAAGTGGCCGGGGGCTGTATAATGCGCCGGCATCCAGGCTAAACCAGAGTGTCCATGACCACTGATCAGAGCGTTGAAATCCCCCTTTTTCCGCTGCGCAGCGTGCTGTTTCCTGGTGGTGTGCTGCCGTTGCGCATTTTCGAACCCCGCTATATGGATATGGTGAGTCGCTGTATGCGCGAGGGAATCGGATTTGGTGTTGTACTGATACGCGAAGGCGCTGAAGCGCGTCTGGAGAATGACGCACAACAGCCGGATGTCTTTCATATCGGTACCGAAGCGGAGATCGTCGATTTCAATCAGGCTGATAATGGACTGTTGGGCATTGTGACCCGTGGGCGAAGAAAGTTCATGGTGCTTGAAAGCTATGAAACTGTGGACCACCTGTTAATGGGCCGTGTCGATTTTCTCGCGGAAGAAGCCCCTGGAGAATTATTGCCCGAACACGACACGCTGGTGAGTGTGCTCAAAGAGCTGACCCAACACCCGCTGGTGCAGAAGCTGAATATTGAAGTGGATTTTGCAGAAGCACGATCGGTCAGTTTGCGTCTTGCTGAACTGCTGCCGATTGAGCCGGAGATCAAGCAGGCTTTGTTGCAATTGCGATGGCCGCGTGAGCGTCTTGCCGAATTGTCCCGCATCGTGGGTAAATTTCAGGGCTGAGTTTTTTCTTGGTACCTTTATGTTGGTACCTTTTTGGTACTGGGTATGCGTAGCGTGCCTGCGTATAATGGGGTTATGTCAGAATCTCTCAAACAGTACGTCAATGAACTCGGGGTTGCCGCTCGCGCTGCGTCCCGTGTGCTGGCCGCTGCAACCACAGAAACCAAATCCGCGGCGCTGCAGGCGATTGCCGCGGCGACGGATAAGGCGCGTGCAGATATAAAGCAGGCCAATGCGCTGGATATGGCTGCGGCGCAGAAAAATGGTATTGATCAACCCCTGATCGACCGTCTGCTGCTCGACGATACCGGCATTGATCGCATGATCGAGGGTATTCTGCAGGTAGATGCGTTGGCAGATCCCG
>CBDUMB010000024.1:0-14678 GCA_965368205.1 uncultured Pseudomonadaceae bacterium
GCACCCGCGATCCTGGCTCAGGCAGAGGGAGAGATGATGATCAACCTGCTTCGCCTGCCGGACTGAAATCGATCGCCGCCATCGACAAGCTGTAAACTGTCTAAAATATCTTCCTCGTCAAAGCCTGTCTTTTTTCGCATACTGCAGATGGGAGACGAGAGGGGAATAGACGATGGTGATAAGTTACCGGTCACTCAGCCTGCTGGTTGGCGTTCTGATTTATGGCGTCTTCAACGGCACCCAAGCTGAGGCAAGGGGCGCGGATAGTTCGCCTGGCACAGCAACACCGCTGGATGTTTTTGCTGAATTACCACCATTCAGCAGAATCAGCCTGTCTCCTGACGGCAGCCAGGCCATTACGCTCAGAGCCTTTCAAGGCACGTATCACGCCGTGCTGCTGGATTTCACAACAGGCAAATCCAAACTGCTGATGGCTGCTGATCCAGATAATTTCCTCTTTAACTGGTGTCGGTTTGCCAACCCAACAAGAATTGTCTGCTCGATACGCAGCTATATCGTTTTGCGTGCAGGCAACATTGGTATGGGCACCCGAGCCTATCGCGATGGCAGGACTGTCGCGACCAGGCTACTGGCTATCGATACTGACGGAACAAACCAACTACAGTTAATTCCTGAAGCAAAATCGCGTTTGCGTGGTGACCTGGTGTGGAACTCTCCCGATCAGGACGATGTCATCAGCTGGTTACCCAGCGACCCGAAACACATTATGGTGCAGGTTGCCCGGGAGGACCGCGTCAACCCGTCAGTTTACAAACTCAATATCTACAACAACAAGCTCAAGCGTGAACAAAAATTTCTCGGCTCAATCTATCGTTGGTACGCTGATGACAACGGAGAGCTTCGCTTTGCAACAGGGCGCAACAGCGCCAGCGAACCAGTGGCGTACAGCTACATCGACGGTAAACGCAAAAAGGTCGACGTCGGCCACCTGATTGGCCTCGACCAACCGACCTTACTCACCCTTGCAAAGGACAACAAATCACTCTACGTCGTTGCCAACAACAATGGCGCAAACACCCAGGGTTTACATAGGGTAGACGTTGCGACAGGTCAGATTATCGAAACCCTGTTCGAAGACCCCAAATTTGACGTGGCACGCTACTACAGCCACCAACCCTCCAGACAGATTCTGTATGCAGGCTACGATTAAGATGGCACATCTCTGACCTGGTTTAACAAATAACTGGAGGCCGATGTTGCTGATGTCAGAAAGAGACTCGGCAACCCCAAATTTATCGGTATCTGGAGCACAACGCCGTCACTGTCTCACTTCATCATCGCAACACAGGGCAACGGCATTTCGCAAGCGTTGTACCGCTACTCTGCCGCAGACCGCTCGCTGATCAAACTCAGTGAATTCAGCCAGGGCACCGATGTCGACTTCCAACATGTTACCTATACCGCTCGTGACGGACAGGTTATTCCTGCTTACCTGGCCTTGCCCGGCCCACCCGAAGACGGCCCATACCCCACCATTATTGATCCACATGGCGGCCCCTGGGCCGAAGACGAAGGCCGCTACTTTTTCTGGAATCAGTACTTCATCGATCGCGGTTACGCCCTTCTGAAACCAAACTTCCGCGGTAGCACAGGTTACGGAGACGCTTACACCGCTGCTGGTTTTGAACAGTGGGGCGGGGTAATGCAGGATGACGTCATCGACGGTCTCGACTGGATGATCAAAAACAACCTGGCCAACCCGGACAAGGTATGTATCCATGGCGGTAGTTATGGCGGCTATGTAGCACTAGTAGCCTCTTACAAAACCCCCGAAAAATTCCGCTGCGCCATATCATTTGCGGGAGTATCTGACCTGGAAGACCTGCGCAGCCGCTGGTACAACTTTCAATTTGGCAGGCTATCCACGGCGCGTTTGCCACGAGGCGAAAAGCTATTGCAGAACTCGCCAATTGAAAACGTAGATAAGATGCAACTGCCTCTGCTTCTGGTGCACGGCGACGTGGACAGATCTGTGATGATCGAGCAGTCTCGGAACTTAGTAGAAAAGTTAGTCGAAGCAGGCGTCGACCATCAGTACATCGAGCAGGCCAATGGAGATCACTTCTTCAGTCTGCAGGCACATCGCCTGGAATACCTGCAAGCTTTGGATCAGTTTCTGGCAAAACACATGGGAGACTAAACCCTCCTGACGGCTCAGGGCTGCAACCAGGACCTGACATCACCCTGTTCAAGAAACTCTCTCGCTGTGCTGCCATGTAAACACGCCAGCGTTGCAAACATACCCGCTTCAAGACAGGTGTTGGCCTGCACTGTGACTGATCGTGGCGCTTGCGGAACCGGCCAACCGGTGCGCGCATCAAGAATATGACTGAGTCGCTCGCCGTTATGCCAGACAAAGCGGTGCGAATTGCCGCTGGTGGCAAGCGCGCCTTCCTGCAGCAACACCCGCGTACCCGCCTCGCCCAGAGCAGCCGTCGACTCAATACCCACGTCCCATCCCGGCGCACGCTGACGAGCCCTGCTGACGGCACAATCACCGCCAAAGTTCACCAGACAACTGATGTCACTATGCTGGCGCAGGCGCGTCGCACACAGATCAACTGCGTATTCCTTACCCACGCCGCCAAGGTCAATCTGCATATCAGGTAACAGCTGCAAATTGGGCGATTGCCACGAAGCTTTGTGCCAGCCAACGTACTGCAGTATGTCTTCCACTTTGGACTGCGACGGCACACTGTCGCCGCCATCAAAGGTCCAGATCTGCCGCAGGACACCGCTGGTGATATCAAAAGCACCCTCGCTGAGCTGCCAGAGCTGATGACAGTAGTCCATCAGCGAAGCTGTTTCAGCATCCAACACATGCACCTGGTCCGGCGCCTGATTAATTTGTTGTACCAGACTACTGGACAGGTACCTGCTCCAACGCGCTTCAATGCGCCAGGCTTCATCCCTGACTTTCGCCAGAAGACCTTCCGCCAACCGCACATCATCCGTTTCCATGAGCACCTGACAGGGACAACCCATGGCAAAAAACTCGCCGACAAAGTAGCCGTTTTTAGGCGTGATGGTGGTCTGCCGCGACCCGAACGACAAAGGCTCGGGCGCAGCTTTCACTGTACTGGCATCAACAGGCAAAACACTTCTCAACAGCCGCTAGAGATGAAACCGGTAACTGACCTGGAAGATGACCGCATCCAACTCGGGGAATACGTTAGCGCCACCGGCCACACCAGCCAGCTTGGCCGTACCGTCCTGGTTGTACCACTCCAGTCTCGCAGAGGCTTCGTTGCCGTTGTTGAACTTGTGGCCCACTTTAACGCCAAAGGTTGTGCCGGTGAATTCAGCCAACCTGTAGTCGGCCGACGCTTCATTGGGCACTGTGTCTCCAGCAATAAGATTAGCCTGATAAAAATCCGCCTCACTCTGCTGATAAAAGCGAACATGGGGTTCTATGTAATTCCGGTCTGAAATATTAAACCGATAACGCATGTCCAGCGTATGCGAATTGATACCCCAATCATCCGTCATGAACCGATAAGACGTATCCAACGCGCCGCCGCCGATATAGGTCTTCAATTTGGTGAAAAGGCTGTGTTTTGTGCGCTCATCAGGCCGGTTTTCGAAACGGTAGCTGTACAGACCATCCGGACCCGGCACCGGTGCACCGCTGGCATCCAAAACGGTTAAAAACTTGAACGGGTCGTTGTGATAGTCGTCAGACTGGCTGAACGAATAATTCACCTGCAGCAACATGCGCTCGTTCAATATCTGTGTAACGCCAATCAACAGATCCGTGACGGTTTTATCCTGGGTGCCACTGAGCTTATTAGATGTATCACCGATACCGCGCATTTCACTTAAGGGAATGGGCGCTCCACCTTCGGGATCCAGCTCATCCTGGGCATAGGCAAAGCCCGCCGCAACCGTGGTGTTTTTGTTGTTGAAATCCCGCGCCAGGGACGCGTTAAAACCCAGGTGCTCGTAGTCGTACTCGGTAGAGAAAGATACACCTGCGTTAGCTGTCCAGCTCTCGCCAAACGGTTGGGTCCAGCTCACATAGCCGGCCACACGACTGTCTTTAAAACTGTCGTCCAGGGGGATTTCGCCCGGTTGTGTTACATACTGCCCACGGGCCGATGGACGCGTAAACGTCTGCGGTTCACCCAATGGCACAGCACCTGTAGGCGAGGCACCCGTCAGAGAGTCGGTGCTTAAACCCGCAACCAGAGCTCGTCCGTCTTCAAATTTACGTGCGATACGCAGAGCAAGACTGGTGTCTTCAACACGATCATCCTGTTCACCGTAGTACAGCACGGACGTATCAATTTCCCAGCCAACATCGTTCTCTTCGCCCGCTGCGGCGTTCGCCAGCAAGCTGGATGTTGCCGCCGCCAGGGCAATCGAAATGGCTTTTTTGTTTTTGTTTTTCAGTTGCATCCGCAGCCTCCGCCACCAAAGGATTGGCCACCGCTGGAGGCTTCTTTACTGAAGTAAATGTGATCATCAGTGGCGGCTTCCAGCGGCTCGTTGATGATCGACATTTCGCGTTTGGCCAGATCCTGGCGCTCCCAGGCCTGCACGCCATCTATTGCGCAACCACCCGTAAGCAGTGTCGATCCAGACAGCAGAATCAGATAAAAAGGTTTTCTCACGACTCGGAGCTCCTGGGTTTGTTGTTGTCAGAAAGGATCTGCGCAATGGCAGATTCGTAATCGTCTCTATCGCTGTTCAGAAAACCGCGATGCGCGCTGCGCACCTGGCCGCTGACGTCCAGAATGAAAGAGGTCGGCATAGTAGAAACGTTGAAAGTACGTGCGAGATCGCCTTCCGGGTCATACCAGACGGTGAACTCAGCAGGATACTTATCCAGAAACTGATTGGCTGCTGCACGCTCTTTGTCAACGTTCACAGCAATCACGCGGAACCCGTCGGCACCATATTTTTCCTGCATGGCGTTCATCCACGGGAAGGAACGGCGGCAGGGGCCACACCATGACGCCCAGAAATCCACCAATACCACCTGACCACGAAATTCGCTGAATTTCTCCGCCACTGCAGCCTGGCGGGTGTCACCCTGCGCCGAGGTTGCCAGCAGCACCAGCAGCGCACTAAAAAACAATCGAGCCAACATTCTCTCCAGTTTCAGGAAACCAAAGAGATAGAGGGGGGTAAAAACCTAAATCAATCGAAGAGAATGCAATTTCTTGGCTTTTTGTTTCCAGGCCTGTCCGCAAGGGCCTGTTTAGGGCCCCATCGAAAGATTAGACTGGCATTCCAAATCTGCTCGGAGCACCACTGTGAACAATATGCGTAGTCGTGCAAAGGAGCACTTTCCATCAGTACTACTGACCATGCTGAGCATTGTGCAAGCTGTGGCACTGGAATTGCTCTGGTCCCATCTCACTGAATCTCAGTATCTGCTTGAACTCACGTGGTACTCGGCACTGGCTTGGGGACAGGTGCTCGCCACCTTCATGGGTATCGTGCTGATTTGGGTTGTTTACGCCAGCAACGTCATGCGATTCAGTCGCATCCCGGTGATCAGTGATCTGGTCTACCCGTTTTTTATCGGTCTTGTTGAATTTATGCTCATCGCCAATTTGGAACCTGATGAACTGGGTATCTGGTTTCTGCTCTTCGCACTGACGTTTGCCATGATGAACAGAGTCGGCCACACAAGTATGAAACTGGCGCGGCAAGACAAAGACAATGACGCCTTTTTTGCAGGTCTGGCACCGGCCACAGTGAAAGACTTCTACTCACAGATTGCAGTAGTAGGCGTGTTGGTGCTGGTTGGTGTTTATCTGACGCTGAGCGGCAATCTAGGCGTGTTCGCGTTCATATTAATAGTCGCAATCAACGGCCTGTTAGGATGGCAGTTTTATGTCGTCGCTCATTTCTGGGAACGCAGCATGAAGGACCCCAGCGGATAAAAGACTCATCTGTCACCCCCGTGACAGATGATTGTCACAATCGATCCACATCCGCTGCCAATCGCTCTACAAGCTGGGTACTGACCTCGCCGGTAACTTCCAGTCCATTCTCGGCCTGATATTGTGAGATTGCGATGGTGGTTTCGATGGATAGCTCACCGCTGGCGTTACCTGTTTCATAACCCAGGGCCTGGAGATAATTCTGCGTCGTCTCAGTTGGATTATCTGCACGCAAAGCCGCAGACAGTCCCGATGCACTGGGTGCAGGTTGAGTCGGTGCCGCCGAAGGAGCGGGTAAAGCTACCGCACCACCTGTGGCCTGCTCCATCATGCTGCCCATACCCATACGCTCCATCATCTCGCGCTGCTCCGGCGTCATCTGCTCCATGGCGCGATTAAATTCCTGCATGGCTTCGTTTAACTCAGCAGCATCAACGCCGGCATCCTGCATGCTCTGCTGAATCTGTTGATTGATATCCATAACCGGGTAATCCGGCGGCATAAGACTTTGCGAACACCACTGGGGATTAATGTTCACCACCTCGATACCGGTGACCAGCATATGCGAACGCCCACTCACCGATGTGCGCCCCATAATTGTGGAACTGACGGTGCTGTCCATTTCCAGGGGTAAGCCTTCACGCAACATGCCACCCATATTCTCGATCATGCCGCTGAAGATACCGTTCGACGCCTCGTCGCGACTAATTTCGTTAGTTAGATTATCATAGAAAGACTGCACGATACCCACACCAGGGACATCGTCAGCTACCCAGACCTGACCACTATTTGAAACTGATATGGAATTACCAAGCAGGCCACCGATGCCACCACCTCCACCCGGACTACCAGAATATTCAAAGTTGTAGCGCGTTGTGTCATAGCCTAGACGCTCACCGCCGTCGGTGGCTGCGGTCATTTGCACACTGTTTGTCCATCCAGACCCCAGCACGCCAGCTGCCGCATCCAGATCACGCTTCAGATCCACATAGATAACCTGGCGTTCGGCAAAATCAGCCATAGACATGGTTGCCTGGGCCTGCCCCGGAGGCAGATGCATATCCATGGCGTTCCGTGGCGTGACCATGGCCATACGGCAGGACGAATAGGCAATAACAAACGGCTGCACGGACTGCGCCGGCTCACCACGACATAAACTGTCGCGTGCTGTGCGCAATCCTTCTTCAATGCCAGGTCGAGTCGGCACACCCGGCATACGCTGAATATCATCCAGCGTTATAGGTGAACCTGCATTGACCATGCTGCGCTGCACTTCATCAACAATACTGCCCATCGCCCAGCCCAGGGTGTCACTGTTGCGGCACAGATCTTCCGCGCTGAATTGTCCTAACGGGCCACCTTGAGTGACTACATCGCCGTAATCTGTCTGGACACCTGAGACCAGCAGCGCACGGGAATTATCCTGTGCCTGCAGAGAAAACGGCGCGACCAGTAACAGGCAGGCTGTGTTGACAGCAAGCCATGTGGATTTGACCCTACTGTTCATGATTGGATGGAAATACGGCATAGCGATACCTCAGTTGGCCTGTCTGTCGAAAGACCTGGGTTCAGGGGTTACGGCATTCTTCAACGTCTTCCTGGGTCAGCCCCAGATCTTTTGCAGCTGATTCAAGGTCATCTGCAGTGGCGTTGACGTCATAAATATCTCGTGAGGTACGCGCGATGTCACCCGCCAGCTCACTGCCAAGCCGAGAAGCTGTGCGTGACACGGCCCGCATCAAACTGCCAAAACCACGCTTTTTCTTCTCTGATGCCTGAGCGTCGGCAACTTTCTGTTGCAGACAAGCCTGTTGAGCGGCCTGCAACGCAGCAGGATCATTTGTCGGAGCCGGTGCGGGTGCTGCTTTCGCAACGGCGCCAGAACCAGCAGGAGCTGGACCGTCTTTTAATCGCGATTTCACCACCCCTGCCAGCTGCGGACTGGGCTCACCGGTCACTTCCAAGCCGTTCTCTGCCTGAAATTTTGAGATCGCAATCGCGGTAGCGGTGGTCATCTCCCCTTTGGTGTTACCCGGCTCGTAGCCCAGCGTGGTGAGATCTTTCTGGATAATTTCTGTGAGCTTATCGGCGTGAGCTGCCAATGGCAGTAGCACAACGACAAGTAACCCTGGCAACAACACTCGTTTTAACATGGTCTTGTCCTTTCGCTTTTGTTCTCTTTTGCTTTTGTTCTCTTTTGCTCATCTGTTCCTGCGATCACGATTCGCAAGGCACTGATCTCGCTTTTCACAATATCTCACCAGGTTTTTTGAGTAAACGGGGTTTGATCTGGATACAGTCGGTTCAGCCAGGCACGATGGTTGGGCTGGGTTCATCTGTCGCTATCAGCCGCAGGCGCAATACCTGGCTGTCATCGTACAGCAGCAGGAAGTCACCGCTCAGCTCAAATCTGCGCACCGCTTGTAACGCTTGCACAAAACGCTGTTCCTGCTGCATCAGCGCTGGCGCACAAGCCATGCGCGTACTGCCGATGGCATCCGCCACAAAAGCTGACCCTGCAATGGCCACTGCACCAAAATAGCGGTTACAGCCGGTGGATCCGCTGATACCGTCGTCATCTATCTGCAGCGTGATGTGGGCGCTGTCAATGATGCCACCGCCGTCGATATCTTCGACCTGCCACAAGACGCCGGCAGGACTTCGTGCTTCAATTGCGTTGTTCATGGGTGAATTGGCGTCTCCGGGCTCAGGCGTACAAGCTGATAAGAACAGCAAAAAACCTAACAAAAAACCTGTCCGTGTTGTTTTAATAACGGTCATCTCCTCTGGCTCATTGAAACATCTAGCCGTATCTCTGGAGAATAAACAAGGCTGTCTGACCGATAGCGCTGCGAGATCTAAACAAATGTATGAAGGCGAACGGTTCAGCAGCATTACCCACCTGACCGGGGCTGCTCTGGCATTGATGGGTGCTGTGGTGCTGATCAGCATGGCTGCCAACGAAGGTAACCTCTATAAAAT
This sequence comes from uncultured Pseudomonadaceae bacterium, assembly GCA_965368205.1. Taxonomy (GTDB): domain Bacteria; phylum Pseudomonadota; class Gammaproteobacteria; order Pseudomonadales; family Azotimanducaceae; genus UBA4421. Next base: position 8,898 of record CBDUMB010000024.1, read on the forward strand.
CATCAGCTTCAGCATCTACGGGCTGACGCTGTTCTGGCTTTATCTTGTTTCTACCCTCTATCACAGTCTTCGCGGACGCGCGAAACGCATATTCCGCGTGCTTGATCATCAGGCCATCTATCTGCTGATTGCGGGCACTTACACGCCGTTCCTGATGGTTGCACTTGAAGGCACCCAGGCGTGGCTGATGTTTGGTGCCATCTGGGGTCTGGCGATTATTGGCATGGTACTGGACGCGGTGCGACGGGAAGGTACCCGCATCGCGTCAATGGTCATCTATCTGGTCATGGGCTGGCTGTGCGTTTTTGCGCTGGACCCAATCATTGCCGCTCTGCCACCACTGGGCTTTGCGACGCTGGTTGCCGGGGGCATTTTCTATACCTCAGGCATTATCTTTTTTGTCTTCGATCATCGTTATCACTGGTTTCATGGTGTCTGGCACCTGTTTGTGCTGGCAGGTAGTGCCACGCATTTTTTTGCGATTCTGTTGCTGTACTAAACCGGTCCCTGATCTGCTTCCAGCTCACTGAGCTCCTTGTCCATGCGCTCGTAGCCCAGGTCAATGAGTTCACCGGCACGTTCATACTCAAAAAAATGTGCCGTATTGCGGGGAATCTGCACAAGAATGTCCGGGTTATAAACTGCGGCTTTCAGCCGGGAGATAGTGACCTGCATGGAGTCCATTGCCTCCAGAGCAATGGCAAACATGCTTTGCTCGGGTTCAGCTGGCTGCCCGCTAGGCATCCACTCCTCAAAAAACTCCGCAATCGCACGTTTTATACCGGAGGCTTCTTCGTCCTGGTCTGCTTTGCGCTGCTCTGCTTGCGGCCGTACTCGACTCACCACCGGTCTCTGATCTAAACCATTCACATCTACGGCGACAGTCAACGCGGTATCGTCTGTGAGCGTTGGCGCGATTGGCAACGGATTCAGGACGCCGCCGTCTACCAGCAAAGCGCTGCCACGCCTGACCGGCTCAAACACCATGGGAATAGCAATCGACGCGCGTACCGCTGCAAACAACGGGCCTTTGTTCATCCACACTTCCTGTTTACGGTTGATGTCCGTAGCCACAGCGGTAAAGCCAATTGGCAGGTCCTCGATGTCTTCGTCACCCACTAGTTCGCGCAGCACTTCAATGATGCGCTGGCCTTTGAACAAACCACCTGAGCGTCCCCAACCCACATCCAGCAGGCGCACAATATCGTTGCGCGTCAGCGCGCGTACCCACTGTGCATAAACATCCAGCTTACCGCGGGCATGTATCCCGCCGACCAGAGCGCCCATTGAAGAACCGGAAATAGAAGCAATTTCATAGTCGTGTGCTTCGAGTGCCTGTATTGCGCCGATATGGGCTAGACCACGCGCGCCGCCACTCCCCAGTACCAGAGAAATTCTACGCGACACGGTAGGCCTTACAACGCGCCGCGTTCGCGCAGAATACGCCGCAGTTCGGTGGAACTGTGCTGTTTCTCATCACCGACAAAGGCAATGCGACCACCAATTTTCTCTACCGTTTCCCGTTCGGGCATGGCATCCAGCGAGTAATCTGTGCCTTTGGCCTGAATGTCTGGACGTAAGAGTTCAAGCAGCGCTATCGGTGTCGCGTCTTCCAGTGGAATGACAAAATCAACAGCTTCCAGTGCCGCCATGACTTCCATCCGTTTTTCACAAGGGTTAATCGGTTTTTCGCGACCGACATTGGCGCGGATAGAGGCTTCGGTGTTGACCGCAATGACCAGCAGATCTCCCAGCTCCCGGGCGGCTTCGATATAGCGTATGTGACCGACGTGCACCAGATCGAAACAACCGTTACCAAATACGATGGTTTTACCCTGCTCGCGCAGCGTTGCAAGTTTGGGCAGGAGCGATTTGGGTTCGACGTGGATTTTTTCAAACGTTGACATACATGTTATCCAAAAGATCCGGGCTATGCCGCAGCAGGTGCTAGGATATACTACCCCCTGCTATTTGTCTGAACATCAGCGAGCCTCATTGATTACAAATCTACCAGCTGCTCTGCAGTTCGAGCCGGAGCCACAGAAAATTCTTGTGGTATTGCCCACCTGGGTCGGTGATGTGGTCATGGCAACCCCTTTTCTGGCCAGTCTGCAGAAACGCTTTTCCAACGCCGACTTTACCTTTGTCATGTACAAACATCTGCAATCGGTGCTCGCGGGCAGCCCATGGCTTGGGCAGGTGGCAACCTGGCCACCCAAAGGCAAGTCTCCCGAGAATAAAAAGGCCAGAGCGGAATTCGTTAAAAAACTGCAGCGGGAAAACTTTGATCTGGCTGTGCTGCTGCCCAACTCTTTTTCCAGCGCCTGGCTGGCCTTTCGCTGTGGTGCCAAAAGACGAGTTGGCTTCAATCGCGACGGCCGGGGCTTGCTGTTAACTGACCGTATCAGCGTCCCTAACAAGCGCGCCAACAGAAAAGAAGCGCCCAATCCCGGACCGTTCGAACCCATGCCGCTGGTGGAGTATTACGCTGTGCTGGCTGCTGCGCTGGGCTGCGAACCTCCCGGCGATCAGATGCAACTGGTTGTCCAGGAAGAAGATGATCAGCACGTCGATGAACTGCTGATGGCGGCGGGGATGGATCAATCAAAACCACTGGTCACCCTGTGTCCTGGCGCCAACTTCGGCGCATCAAAATGTTGGGCCCCGGAGCGCTTTGCCGAGGTGGCTGATTTACTGGTCAAGGAATTTGGCGCTGGGGTGGCCATCAGTCCGGGGCCTGGGGAAGAGCCTCTGGCGCGGGCTATATCCAACGCCATGCAGCAACCTCATCTGTTGCTGGATGATCCCTGCATAACATTAGGTGAATTGAAATCTCTGATTGCACGCAGCGATCTGCTGCTGGGCAATGACACCGGACCAAGACATTTTGCGCGTGCGTTTGATATTCATCGGGTGACGGTATTTGGCCCGACCGAAGAACGCTGGACAGACACCAGCCACGGCAAAGAAACCATTGTGCGAGTGCAGGTGCCCTGCGGTCCGTGCCATCAGAAAGTCTGCCCGCTTGAGCGTCAGGCATGTATGGAGGACGTTACCGTGCAGATGGTATTTGCCGCCTGCCAGCAGGAACTGGCCGCCTACAGGAAGTAGTCCGGCTCCGCCTCAAAGTCAGTTTTGAGCTTCGCAAGCTCCGCCGGATTCTCGATCAGGTGTTCAATCCACCAGTTCACATCGTTGTACAGACAGGTCACTTTTTCACAGTTAGAGGTCGCGTTAAACGATTTGATCAAACTGGCGGTAGTCGCGCGAGTGACTTCATAGCTGAGCTCATCGGCTACAGCATTTTTGTCGCCCAACAGCCCGTGCTCCTGGTTGCGGTACACCGGACAGTTGTACAAACCCAGCGGGCTGAGCACCTGGCGGAAAAACTGCATATGACACTGACGCGGCTGCTTGGCCAACGACTGGGTTTTGCCTTGCAACATGGCTTTTAAACCGGTGCTTCTGTGCACCTTAAATGTGTCACTTTCAAGCTTAACCGCCTCTTCCAACTGCGCCTGTATGCGCTCGATGGTGTTGGCAAGGTTTTCCTGCGCTTTGATATCGATCACTTCGGCGTTATTGAGTTCATCCCGCGTCAGGAAAGGTTTAAAGCTGATATAGCTGAATTCGTTGTCTTTCGCTAATTTGGCTGCGCGCGCGATCTCGTGCAGATTTTCAACAATGTTGGTGTCGTTAATGAACGCACCCTGCCAGGTCACGATATAAGAAAACCCGACGGTAAGATCCGGGTTAGCGGCTTTGATGCTGGGTACAACTGCGCAGATGTCCTCCAACTTAAAGTCTTTGCGCGGATTGTGCATTGCCTGGAAAGTCGGGTCAGTGCCGGAATCCAGTGACAGGCGCACCCAATCCTGGCTGTCCATGCAATCTGCCACTTCAGCAATTTTCTTATTGCCGGTGCCGTTAGAGACGATGGCCACCTGCAGCTTCAGTTCTTTCATGAAACGGATGGCTTCAGCAAACTTGGGATACAGCGTGGGTTCACCGCCGCCGATCACAATCACAGATTTTAACCCGCGCTTGGCCATCAGCTCGATGGAAGACATCAGCTTGTCGTGTTCGTAACGAATGCCGGTATTGAGAATATCCAGGTCGACGCAGTGGTCGCATTGATAGTTGCAGGCGGTTGTGAGATCCAGGTTAATCGACAGCGGTGCAAAGTCTGGCACTTTATCCGGATCAAAATCTGCACCATCAGCGGCGCCGCCTGCGCGCAAAGCGATCTGCCAGTTGACGTAATGTTCCAGCGCGTCTTTGGAACCGGGCAGGGTTAACTTGGTGGCAAAGTCGTGAATACTTTCCAGTTCCAACTGCTCTGCGCCATCTTCCGCTGATGCGGCGGTGGCGTCTAAATCGGTCAGCGTTATCTTGTCACTCACACCGGTCTCCTACCTGTCAATTCTGGGATGCTGCTGGCGCGCTACTTTAGCAAAGACCGGTCAACAAGACATGAACATTGCACACCTGAGGCCCAGCGTGGCAATGCTGATGGAGGTTACAAGCGGCTGTCTCATTCAGCCTGCAGAATTTTCTGCACGCCCAGCGCCTCGATGTCCTGATCGCTTTTCCCCAACCACTGCACAAGCACCTCATGGTTGTGTTCACCTCTATAAGGTGCGGGTCCTCTCACGCCACTTTTAGCCTTGGAGAACCGATAAGGTGACTGGGTCACCGGTCGAGTACCGCCTTGCCGATCATCCACCTGGGTGATCACACCCCGATGTTTCACTGTCACCTGATTGACGATGTCTGTTGGATCACGGACTTCGCCCCAGGCCAGGTTCATTTTTGCCATGCCCGCCTCGACCGCTTCCAGGCTGTCGAGTTGTGACATATACGCCTTGATACATGCCCGACGCAGCGCGATTTTTTCTTTAAACGGCGTCTCCGGAGTGGCCGGATCAGCAACATCCAGGCACGTACTCAACTGTTTCCAGAAATAGCGGATGTCCGCCGATACAAGTACCGGGCCAGCACCGGTCTCCCAGGTTTCATTGGGCAGCGGGCCGCTGCCGCCGGCGGCTTCAATGGCGTAATGGGTTTGATCATCTGTGGCAATGGTGGCGTCCATCATGGCGATATCGATGTGTTGCCCGACACCTGTGGTATGGCGCTGTATGACCGCCGCCAGCAGCCCCACCAGACCATGCAGAGACGCATTTGTGTCAGCAACAGAAAGCGGTAAATCCGAGAACGGGATATCCCAACGCTGTGCCTGACGCGCCATCAGACCGGTTTCAGCGTGAACAATAGGTGCATAAGCCGGACGATGACTTTCCGGACCGTTCCTGCCAAATCCGGAGATCGACAGCATGATCAGTTCAGGGTTCACCGCAGATAAGTCGTCGTAACCCAAACCCAGCCGATCCATCACATCCGGTCGGTAGTTTTCAATGACAATGTCAGCCTCAGCGGCCATTTCCAGCATCAGTTCCCGCGCGCCCGGTGCGCGCAGGTCAACACAGATGTTTCGTTTGCCGGCATTCTGCTGATGATAATAACCAGGCAGTCCCGCAATCACTTTGCCCCACAGGCGCGTGACATCACCATCTGGCGGTTCAATTTTCACCACATCAGCACCGAGATCACACAACATGCGGCCGGCAAAAGGGCCTGCCAGTACCCTGGAAAAGTCCAGTACCTTCAATCCGGCCAACGGATAACCCAACTCGTTCATAGCACCTTCCCCCCGGATGTATTGCGGCATCAGTATAACCACAGCGGTGCGGCAAGGGCGCAACGCCTTACAATTCTGCT
>CBDUMB010000025.1:0-14384 GCA_965368205.1 uncultured Pseudomonadaceae bacterium
AGCCGCTGTTTTACGCGGTTGTATTTCTGTGGGGCTGTTGTGGCGGCATCGGCATGACCATGTCCCGCACCATTGTGCAGGAAGCGGCTACCGAGTCTCATCGCGCCCGCATCATGTCTGTCTACTCATTGGGTCTGATGGGTGGCATGCCAATTGGCAGCTTCACCCTGGGTATCGTGACTGAATGGGTGGGTGTGCGTAATGCCGTTTGGGTACCTGTTATCGGCATGTTGGCCATACTGCTGTACCTGCGATTAAGAACCCAGTTATGGTACGTTGCCAGCGATCTACAAAAACAAACCCAGGTTGAGGATTCATCATGAGATATTTGCTGTTAATGATTGGCGTTATGCTGCTGACCGCCTGTGGTAGCTCGGACCCAACCACAGAGGCTGCAGAGACTGAACTTCCTGTCGAAGCTGCTGAGGTGCTACCTCCAGGCTATACCGACGCGCCACCACCCGGGCCTACATCAGACACCACAATTCTGTCCGGGGGCACGTTTCTGCTCGCCGAAAACATCGCCGATAGTGTTGTTGTAATCAGCAACAACACCCTGGTGGCATGGGGGCCACGAGGTATGGTGGAATTGCCTAACGATTCCATTGGCATGGACATGCGCGGCAAGTGGATAGTCGCGGGTGATCCTGCAGACATCGAAAACGGTAATTTGGTGCTTCCATCCAACGTTGCCAGCGGAGATCCGGCCAGACTGCTGGCTTTCAACAGCGATCCCAGGACTACCGAAGACCTGGCTGGCGCGCTGTACGCCATTGTCAGTGAAGAAGGTATTGAAGTGTTCGAGACAGAGTCAGACTAGGAACTCACCCGCACCCAGGTCAATGGCGTGGCGTGCATGACGCTGGGCCATGGTGGTAAACATTTTGTCGCCGCGATCTGTGCGCTGTACAAGCATAGAAGCAACTACAGTGACCCCAAAGCCTGCAAACGTCCCGCGCCGATAAGCATTCCAGCAGGTCGGCCAGTCAAAATCTGTCACCCCGGCGTGCAGCAGCCTGGCGTGGTAAGCACGAACAATCGCTTCTTCTTCCTGCAGGCGTTGCGCGGGCAACATACCCGCACCCAGAAAATAAGCCACATCATTCAGTGGCGCACCCAGCGTAATACTTTGCCAGTCCACCACCGTCACTTGCGGATCTTGAGCAGATTGCTCGATCATCAGATTATCGAGACGATAGTCAACATGCACCAGCGAGAACACATCCTGCAACCCGTCATACAGCGGCGTGCTGTGCGCTTCGCCTACCCGGGCAATAATGGCCTGCTCATCCGCAGACAATGCAGGCCCGTAGCGTTCAAGGAAACCCGGAAGTTGCGCGTTGTACATGGTGCGCATCATGTCGGTGCCGGCAGCGTCAGAATTATACAGCCAGCTTTGCTGTTTTAACTGTGCATCACACCAGGATGGCGCGTGCAAACCCACCAGCTCCAGGACCGCCGCCCGCGCCACCTGCCCATCACATCCGAGGAGCTGATCGCCCTGCTCGGCTGGTGCAAGGTCTTCCATAAGGATGACAAAATCAGGACCCTCACCAACAATGTCAGCAAAGTAGCAATGCGGTGTGCGAATCGACAGTTTGTCCTGCAGCTGTTTATAGAAACTGACTTCTTTCAGAAAATTCTGCAGCATCACGCCGGTCGCACGACTGTCAGGATCATCAGATGGAAATTTGCCAATCAGAGACGCCGGCCCGCTGTCGCCATCTGCATAACTCAGCACGTAGCGAATACACTTGCCAATCTGACCTGTGCCTACCGCATTGGCGGTAAAGCCCGTGACCGTTGCATTAATCTGATTGTCGTTCAAAACAGCGGTGAGCCACTGCGGGCTCACCGTTTCGGAGGTTGGGAAGTTAGCCATTAAACCTTGCGCGGATGCAGTTTAACCGGCATGTACGTGTAGCCTTTGACAAACACTGACGGTGTCCGCTGCGGCTCTTCCATCACCTCTACCCGGTCAAAGCGTTTGAGAATTTCTTCCCACAACACGCGCAACTGCATTTCCGCCAGGCGATTACCCATACAGCGATGAATGCCAAAGCCGAAGGCCAGATGATGGCGCGGACGTTTACGATCAATGATGAAATCATCAGGATTTTCAATGGCCTCTGCATCGCGGTTGCCTGACACATACCACATCACCACCTTGTCACCCTTCTTAATGGTTTTGCCGCCTAACTCTACATCTTCGGTGGCAATCCGGCGCATATGCGACAACGGTGTCTGCCAACGGATAATTTCAGGCACCATGCTCTGCACCAGAGACGGATTATTACGCAGCTTTTCATACTGCTCGGGGTTGCGATTCAGCGCCAGCACACCGCCTGTGATTGAATTTCTGGTGGTGTCATTGCCACCCACAATCAACAGGATCAGGTTGCCCAGGAATTCCATCGGCTGCATGTCTTTGGTTTCTTCGCCGTGGGCCAGCATCGAGATCAGATCAAACCCCGGGTTGGGGTTTTCTTTGCGTTCCTGCCACAAGTTGGTGAAATACTGCAGGCATTGCAGCAGTTCAGCACGGCGCTCGTCCATACCCATGGTTTCCGGACCGGATGTCGCCACATCAGACCAATGGGTTAATTTGCGACGTTCTTCGAAAGGAAAGTCGAACAGCGTAGCCAGCATCTGCGTGGTTAACTCGATAGACACTTTATCTACCCAATCAAAGGTTTCACCGACGGGTAATGAATCAAGAATTTTACCCGCGCGTTCACGAATGACACCTTCCAGCGCTGCCAGATTACGCGGCGCAACCACGCCGGTTACGGTGGCGCGCTGCACATCGTGTTTGGGTGGGTCCATCGCGATGAACATGGGCGTTTGAAACTGGCTGGCTTCTTCAGCCAATTCCTTTAAGGGGCCAATGGTAATACCCCCTTCTGAGGAAAACAGCTCGTGATGTGAATCGACATACATGATGTCGTCAAACTTGGTGATCGACCAGTAAGGTCCAAAATCACTGTCTGGCAGAAAGTGCACCGGGTCTTCTTTGCGCAGACGTTCAAAATAGCCCCAGAGTGCGTCATTCTGGAAAATCTCGATTTTCGCCGGATCCAGTTCCTCCAGCGGAATACTGTACGGATCAGGCACTACGGACGTTGGTTCTTGCATGACGCTGCTCATGGTCTCTCCCTTTCGCGAAAATTCAACCGCCGATATTAGCACAATCAACTGGCCTGCAAATGTAAGCTAACTGCAAATGCCAGCCGCACAATACTTCAGAGTTGCAGACGTTTATCGAACTCGGGTGGACGCCGTTCCGTGGTGGCAAGATGTTGCTGCACCGCCGCATCAATCTCAGCCAACACCTGCGGATTATCAGCAGCTACATCGAACCGCTCAGAAGGGTCAGTGTGCAGGTGGTACAGCAAAGGTGTTTCGTGCACCGTCCTCGCTGGCGGCTGTTGATAAGCCCCTTCAGTGATAAAGTGCGCTTTCCAGGGACCTTTACGATAGGCGTGCAACACTCCACGCCGATAAAAAGCCACTTCATCCCGCGGACTTTCATTTCCGTCGAACAAGACAGGCGCCAGATCCACACCATCCACGGCCGTTGATGCATCCGCTCCCGCCAATGCAGCCACGGTATTAAAGACATCCAACGCGGAACCCACTTCACTGACTACACCAGGCTGTACACGTCCGGGCCACCAGATGACTGTGGGCACGCGCATACCCCCTTCGAAAGTCGTGCCTTTGCCGTGGCGCAGCAGGCCTGCTCGACCACCCTCTATTTCCATCGTTAGCCAGGGACCGTTGTCACTGGTGAATATCACCAGGGTATTTTCAGCGTTCCCGGTCTCCTCCAGCGCCTGCTTGAGCGCACCCACACTCCAGTCAATTTCTTCGATCACGTCACCATAACGACCGCCAATACTTCTCCCAACAAAATCCTCACTGCGAAACAGTGGCGTATGCGGCATGGTGTATGGCAGATAGACAAAAAATGGATCGTCACCCGCACGCTTGATAAAGTCGATGGCGGCAGAGGTGTACCTTTTTGTCAGGGTGGATTGATCAACTGGCCGTTCCAGTTCCTCATCTTTAAACCCATCCGCGGTGACAACACTGCTGAACAGAGGTGGCCGCCAGTATTCCGGTTCAGGATCGGCATATTTTGCAGCACGTCCCGCCAGCGCCGCAGCCACTTCCTGCTGCTTGCCCTGCATGCTCAAGGCAATGATCTGATCGATGCCGATTTCCCCTACCACATCCATATCATTCGAATAAGGCAGCCCTAACCATTCGTCGAAACCGTGACGGGTTGGCCAGGCGTGTTTTGCATCACCCAGATGCCACTTGCCAAACATCCCGGTGCGGTAACCGACTGCCTGCAGGGCTTCAGCAAGCGTTACCTCTGAAGCGGGGAAACCTCCTGGATCATCTGGGAAATAAACCCCAATGGTTTCACCATAAAGGCCCGTTCGAACCGGTAAGCGCCCTGTTAACAGAGCACCACGACTGGGTGAACAGACTGGCGCAGCGACATAAAAATCTGTCCAGCGCTGCCCCTGTGCTGCCAGCTCATCAATGTGTGGCGTCCGGTTATACGGATGTCCAAAACTACCAAGATCGCCATATCCCATATCGTCAGCAAACAGCACAATGACATTGGGTTGCGAAGGTTGTGCCTCAGGGTTCTCCGGAGCTGGTGACGCTGACCCCGTAGCGCTGTTGCTGGCGTTACCGCAAGCAGCAACCAACAGGACAGTCAACAGAGCTGCGACACATGTCCTCATCGGTTATTCCTGAACCAGATCAGCTTTAAGGTACTGGCCGGCTTTGTAGTAATGGAATGCAGCCCAGATATTCACAAAAGAGAAAATCAACAGGCTATAGCGCAGGGACTCCTGACCAAAACGATCATTGAGCAGATCACTGACAATGCCCACTGCCTGAGGGCCTGCGCCCAATCCAATAATGTTAATAATGAACAGAAGCACTGCTGCGGCTACTGCGCGCATTCGCAGTTCTACCAGACCCTGTGTCTGAGAAAATGTTGTGGCCTGGTAAAAGTTACCTAACAGGACTGGCATGATCAGGAAGATCAGACACCAGACAACCGATTCTGATAAAAACACACCAAACGCAAACGGCGTGCCCAGCAACAATGCTGCGGTAACAACCCACATGTACCAGCGTGTATCTTTCGACCCATAACGGTCAGCCATCCAGCCACCCAGGGCGATGCCGATACCACCGGGTATACCAAGGATAAGACCGAGCCATGTACCCGCCTCACCCGTGGTTAAGCCATGGGAGCGAATCAGAAAAGACGGGACCCAGGTAACCAGACCATAACCGACAAACGCGGTTAACGCTGCGCCAAACGCAAGATGACGGAACGAACGTTTGCCCCAGAGAAACTTGAACGTTTCTTTGGTGGTGGGTTGCAGACCGGTATCAACGCGCCCTTCCGCCATACCGCGGGTAGGTTCGCGCAGGGTGTAACGCACAAGAATGGCCAGCAATACGCCCGGTATACCCACAACAAAAAACGCCACGCGCCAACCAAAAAATTCGTTCAACCAGCCGCCGGCTATAAAGCCGAACAGAATGCCGACCGGAATACCCAGGGAATAAATACCCAGGGCGGTGGCTCGCTTTTCCGCCGGAAAATAGTCGGAAATCAGCGAATGCGCTGGTGGACTGCAGCCGGCTTCGCCGACGCCGACGCCGATACGAGCCATTAAGAGATGCCAGAAATTCTGTGCAAGACCGGAAAGCGCGGTAAAGGCACTCCAGATGGTCAGCGACAGCGCAATCAGATTGCGGCGATTATTTTTATCCGCATAACGTGCGATGGGAATACCCATGGTGGCGTAAAACAGGGCAAACGCAAACCCGGTGAGCAGACCCAGTTGGGTATCCGACAAGCCTAGATCAGCCTTGATGGGTTCCAACAGGATCGACAGAATCTGGCGATCAATAAAGTTGAAGGTGTACACCACCACCAACACACCCAGGGCATAATGCCGGGCCTGTTTACTGAACACACTTGGATTGTCAGCCTGCGGCTGGTCTTGTACTTCGGACAACGTGATCTCCCCTCAACAAAAGTTCCACATGCTAGCGGTTTAGCAAAGCACCCGCGAGCCCCTCCCAGCAGCATAAGCGACTCTAAAGAGGCGTCAATGCGTCAATTAATTCAAAATCGTCGAACAACACAGTTTTCGACGGCACACCAAGCCAGCGTTCCATCACCGTGGCGTATACCTGGCGAAAGTCTGTGGTGTGCGCCAGGTTGTCACCCTCCACCAGATTCAGCAGATCTACGCGCTGCCCATAGTGACCACCCACCACCGGCGCACCCACCAGGAACATGGTGTTGGCCGTACCATGATCGGTTCCCTGGTTTGCATTTTCCGGTACCCGGCGACCGAATTCTGAATGCACCAGTACAACCACCCGATGCGCCTGCTGCAGCCGCTCGAGATCCCTGATAAACCCATATATCCCGTCACAGGCATAACTCAGCAAACGCCGGTGTAGTGCAGGTTGTGCCACGTGGGTATCAAAGGCGTTATTACGAAATGCCACATGATAGATCTGAGTATCCAAACCGGCCTGAATACACGCCGCTACCTTGGGCAAATCCATCGGCGCAATGCCATAGTCAACCGGGGTGTTGTAGTCGTTCCAGGCCTGTCTGATACGTGCAGAAGACTGTTGTGCACTGCGGTTAACTGCCTGCAGATAAGCCGCGTTTGGGCTTTTCACTTCCTCTTCCGTGCTGCTTGAATCCACTGCAATAGAGGGCACGCCATCAAGCCAGCCATTGCGCCAGAATCGATTCGGGTCATCAAACACCACTGGTGTATGCACCTTACTCTTGACTGCCAGCGAGGCCGTTGCTGCAACGTTTACCAACATGTCATCACGGCGCGTCGCCACCATTTGATCAGCGACGCGTCCGAGCCAACCGAACTCACTGCCCCGATGGGGCACACCCGTGTGCCAATACGCCATGGAAGTGAAATGAGAATAGGATGGCTGGGGATAACCACAGCCGTGCACAATGGCCAGCTGGTCCTGCTGCCACAACCTCTGCAGTCCAAGCATGCCCGGATTGAAGCCGAAGTGATCGTCCAGGGCCAGCAGGTCAGATTGTTGTATCCCCAGATTCGGGCGATGGCGGTAATAGGCATCATCTGCAAACGGCACAATACTGTTCAGCCCGTCATTGCCACCCGATAGCTCCACAACAACCAGCACCGGCGCATCTGGCGCCAGCGTTGTCGATGCACTCAGTTTAGGCAGACTGCTTAAGCCCGCCAGGGTGGCACCAGCCTGTAAAAAACGGCGTCGTTGCATATCTACTCCCCTGCAATCCACCGGCGATGAGCCGCTGCGATTGATACGATCCGATTAATCCAATTGATATTGCGGCAGACTCAACATCTCGTGTAACAAAGTGCGTAAAGCCGTTTCCATGTAGGTCTGCGCCTGCAGCAGATCAGTGGTGCCTAAACCCGTGCGCAGCTGTTTGGCGAGCTGCACTTTGACCTCCGGTGGCAACGGCACTGCAAAAAACAGACGCTCAAAATAGTTGATCACATGCAGAGGTGTTGCACACTCCGCAGCAAGCACCATATTTGTCAGATCAATTCTTGCCGGCGCCCGCTCAATCGGCTTTACACGCTCCAACGCCATCTGCCAGCCACGCATACTACCCAGACGGGTATTAAAGTCTTCATCACGATCCGCCAGGAGGTTGGAGGCTGCCATTTCGTCCGCACCGCCCTCAACACCAGTTGGTTTGGTGGCCTCACTGACACTCATACCCTGGCGCAGGCGGGCCTGTACGTTGACGATCTCCGGCGTAAACACGGGATAGCGGTCCGGTGCAACAAATCCGAGATCCGGAAAAAGTACGTCCAGGACAAAATTTGCACGCTCGAACAGCAGGCTGGGCGTGATCCAGCTCCGACCATGGGACCAGCCAGCCACCGTTGGTGGATGCAGCAGCCGCTGCCCCAACGCCTGACTCTGCTGGTTGAAATCCGGCACGCCGGGCACTGTCTGTAAACCCAGATGCCGATAAGTTGACACCATAAGTTCTATTGGACCTTTAATCCGCGAGCCGACATTTTGAGGTTGATAAAAATCGTTGGAACGAAACAGTACCGCCAGATACTCCGCAATGTTGTAATCCACACTCAACAGCAGTTGCCCGAGCTGGGGCTCATTTTCAACGGCCAGATCCTGATTCACAAAGTAACGATACAACTTGGCCGCTATGTAGTTTGCTGTCTGTGCCTGATCAAGGACAATATCGATAATCGCAACGCCGTCAAAAGGGCCCTCCTGACCTAAAAACTGTTTCGTGCCAAGATCCTGATGCTGGGTGTTCACGACAAATTCAAGGCCGTCAAAGTGCCAGCCTGTGAAGGCCCGTGCCGCTTCCTGCACGTCACGCTCACTGTAGTGACCAACCCCCATGGTGAACAGTTCAAGAATTTCCCGAGCAAAATTCTCATTAGGTGAGTCTTTTGTGTTCACGCCCGCATCAAGAAACGCCAGCATTGCCGGATTTTGCGCCATGCCGATCAACAGCGTCCTGAAATCGCCAAGACCATACTCCTGCAGCAACTGCAGCTGCTGCAGCATTTTCCGATAGTCTCTTACCTTGTCTTCGTTAGTGGCAAAGTGTCCGTGCCAGAACAGTGCCACCTTTTCCTGCAGAGGATGTGCCGTGGTCAGCATGCGATTGGCCCACCAGTAAGCGACCCGATCAGTTTCCAGATAACTGGCACGCAGCCAGTAGAAGAACCGGTCAACCACGGGTTGCAGCGGGCGGTTACCCGAGGGTTTCACCTTCACACCCAATGCATGGCCCTGACTTTTAGCCAGCGTTGTGGCTGCAGGACGGCTGGGTGGAAATGGATCGAGACCCGGATCAAAAATGTCGGAGGCTTCAAACGGCGGCAGAGGATTAATGTCCAGCCCCTGCACAAAACGTTGCACGGCCTGGCCTGGTGTTAAACGACCCAGGGCATCACGCTCAGCCAGCCCGGCGCCGAAACCTGCCCGATTAGCCAGATGGCCTGCGTAGGTTGCACTCCATAATTCATCCGGCAGCGGAGCCAGGTCTAGTTCGGCCGCCGCGGACAGTGCAACCAGCATACTCAGCACAGCGCCGAATCTGACAACCTTCCGTACAATCTGTCTCTTCCGCACGCCCCCTCCTGTTAGCGCTTGCTGACTTTTATTACCCTATCACCATTTGCCTGCTCAGGTTGAGGCAGCGTAGAATCGGACAACCCTTGCTTGTGGGAGAGCATCCATGTCAGATTCCGTTGTTTCCAGTACTCGTCGACGCTTCGTTCAATATGGCACCATGTTAGGTGTTGGCGCTCAGACTTTACTGCGATCTGGTGACGTCAAAGCCTCAATCTTTGATGGCAAAGAAGCCGCCGGCCTGAACGGTCCCTGGCCGGAAATGAAATACCGTACCCTCGGCCGTACAGGTCACAATTCAAGCCGGCTGGTCTTCGGCTGTGGCGCAACCTTATCTCGCGAGCCCCATGACGACTTATTGAACGCGGCGTTTGATGCCGGCGTCAATACCTTTGATGTCGGCTTCAGCGACTACTACAGCGATGCGGAAAAGAACCTGGCACCTTTCCTGAAAACCCATCGAGACAAAATTTTCCTTATTTCCAAAGCCTACGTGCCGACAGATATCGACTGGGATGAAACCATCACCGTCGCCCAGGCTAAAGCAGCCGCCAAAGGCTGGAGTGGATACCTGGACGGAAGCCTGCGGGAGATGGGCGTTGACCACGTCGATGCCTACTACTACATGGCTTCGAACAACGTCAGCGTGATCAGCAACGAAGAAATCTACCGCGCATTTGAAACCGCCAAGGCTGCTGGCAAGGTCAGCTATCTGGGTTTATCGACGCACCAGAACGCAGCCAACGTTCTATCTACCGCCGCAGACACCGGTTGGTTTGATCTGGCCATGATCGCCATTACGCCAGGCGGTTGGTACGACTGGGAAGACAAATCAGTACTGGACGGTACGCCACCCATGACCGGCATCCGCCCATTGCTCGACAAAGCACGCGACGCGGGGATTGGCCTGGTTGGGATGAAAGCTGGACGTTTCCTCGCCGGTCGCGCCTGGCTGGGCTGGGGGTATCCAGATGCATTCAACGATTTCTACGAACCCAAGCTGCTCGAAGCAAAACTCTCTGAATTTCAACGCAGCTACGCCTACGTTCTGGAACACGGCCTGGATGTTGTAAACGCAGACATGCAGAGCCTGCTGCACCTGCGTGAAAACTTCACCGCAGCGGCAACTTCAGCGGACTATTTCGATATTGCCTGATCGCCAGACAGCGCTTTTCTATCAACCCAGTTGTGGCCTGTCAGGTGATATGCACCTGGCAGCACTGGTTGACCTGGGGGTACCGGAACAGTGGCTGCGAACGCAACTGGCCAAACTACCGGTCACCAGTGAATATCAACTTGATCTCTCACCCGCCAGTAAAATGGGGATTGCCGGCACCCGCTGCCAGGTTAACGCCCAGGATGCCCACGACCATCGTCATCACAGCACCATTGTAAAAATGATCCGGGCGGCAGAATTTGCACCCGGCATCGAAAAGCGCGCGCTGGCGATTTTTCAGGGGCTGGCAATCGCGGAAGGCAAGATTCATAACGTTACGCCAGATAAAGTGCACTTTCATGAGGTTGGTGCCGTTGACTCCATTATCGATATTGTTGCCGCAGCAGTGTGTATCGAACACTTCCAACCCGATGTGGTGTTGTGTAACCCCATCGAAGTGGGCAGTGGTTTTGTCAATTGTGCACATGGTCGTTTCCCGGTGCCGGCGCCTGCCACCCAGGAGCTGCTGGCCAATGCGCCATGTACCTACGGCACGGTCAGCGGTGAATCAACCACGCCCACCGGCGCAGCCATACTGGCTGCCAGCGTGAACGAGTTTTCACCGAAAGGTATTTTCACTCCCCAGAAAATTGGCTATGGCATCGGCCACAAAGACTTCGAAGTTCCCAACGTATTAAGAGTGGCGCTTGGTGAGTATGAGGCAAGCAGCGGCACCAACAGCGCGGGCGCGCAACACTATAAAATTGAAGCCAATATCGACGATATGTCACCGGAAGGGTTTGCACCGTTGATCGACAGCTTGTTCAAAGCAGGTGCAGTAGATGTCTATCTGCAACCGATTCTCATGAAAAAAGGTCGACCTGCGCAGGTCCTGGTCGCCTTAAGCCATGCAGCAGACAAAGACCAGATTGCAGACACACTTTTAAACAGCTCCACCACCATTGGTCTGCGCATGACACCCTTCGAAAAACGGGTATTACCCCGCGAGGAGCTGAAGCTGACGACACGCCTGGGTGAGGTGAGAGTCAAACGCGTCACTCAACCGAATGGTCAGCAGCGCTGGAAATCGGAATACGAAGATGTGCTTGCGTGTGCCGTTGCCGCGGAGATTGATTACGCGAATGCTAAAGCCCTGATCGACTTCGATGTGCACCAGCAACTGGACAATACTTAGGCTTAGTACCGTCTGCGGCCAATGCGGCTGCCTACCTCACGACCCTGGTAACCTCGAAATCCGCGTGGATTCTCAACCCGGGTCCGCTCTAAGATCGACACTTTAGGCCCTGACGAAGCAGAACGACGATTATTATTGGTCACAACAACGTCCATGCCGTTTGCAGGCTTGACGACAACTGCCTGGGCTTCACCCGGCGGTGCAAATTGCGGGTTACCAAAATGAGTGACCCCATTATTGTCTACCCATGTGGCTACTTCGCCGGCATAGACCACCGGCGAGCAGCACAGCACAACGGCGACAATCGCCCCTGCATAGCGCTTCAACATAGCTCATCCCCCAACGAACTGCGTGTATTTGTCTCTTCAGATCAAATCATATAGCGGCAGCCACAGAAGGTTTTATGGATGTTGTAAGCATTAGGCAACTGCACCACTTGCAAGTAGTGCATTGATGTCTGCTTTGTTCATTCCCAGCGCTGACAGAATCTCGTTGGTGTGGCTACCCGGTGCGACACTGGGGCCGGGCAGTTCAGGCGCCGTGCGCGAAAAACGTGGCGCCGGGGCCGCCTGAGTCACGCCATGAGACTCAACAAACGTCTGTCGCGCGACATTATGTGGATGTGTGGTGGCTTCATCAAAGTCCAGCACCGGCGCATAGCAGATGTCAGTGCCGAGCATGATCTCATCCCAGGCATCTCGTGACTTGCTGGCAAACACCGTCACCAGCTTTTCTTTTAGCAACGGCCATTTTTCACGATCCATCTGTTTCGGCAGACTCGCGTCATTGATGAGACCGGTTTTTTCAAGTAACAGCTGGTAAAACTGCGGTTCAATGGAGCCAATAGATATCCATTTGCCATCCGCGCACTGGTAGGTGCCATAGAAATGTGCGCCACCATCCAGCAGGTTTTCTCCTCTGTTCTGGCTCCACCGGCCACTGTTCATCAAACCGAAGACCGCGTTCATCAACAACGCCGAGCCATCTGTCATGGCGGCGTCGATGACCTGCCCTTCACCAGACTTTTGAGTTTCGAAGAGCGCAGCCGCGATACCAAAGGCCAGCAGCATACCGCCGCCGCCAAAGTCACCCACCAGATTCAATGGCGGCACCGGCGCACCACCCGGTTCGCCAATCGCGTGCAGCGCGCCCGACAGCGAAATATAATTAATGTCATGTCCGGCGACGGGCGCCATCGTGCCCGTCTGGCCCCAACCGGTCATGCGGCCGTAAACCAGCTTGGGGTTGCGTGCCAACGCCACATCAGGTCCCAGTCCCAGCCGTTCTGTGACACCGGGGCGAAAACCTTCAACCAGAACATCCGCACTTTCAATCAGCTTCAGAACCGTTTCAACACCTTCCGCACTTTTCAGGTCAACGGCAATACTCTTGCGACCACGGGCCAGAATGTCCGTTGCGTTAGCTGCGGTGCCTACTGCCTGGGCCCGATCAACGCGGATAATTTCTGCGCCCATATCGGCCAGCATCATGCAGCAGAAAGGACCAGGGCCAATGCCCTGCAGTTCAATCACCTTCAGTCCGTTTAATGGTCCCATCACTCTCTCCTTTCGCTTAAAAAATAGGGAATCTCTGATCAATTGATAATTGATCAGAGATTCCCTCAGCATATATGATCCCCGCAGAAATTTGTCGCGGGCGGGTTATGGTTGATATAGAAGAACTGAAAGAGAATTTTCTGAACCAGGAAATAGACAGCAAAGAGTTTGTCCTGGATGCAGAAAAAATAGTCACAGCAGCGCGTGCTTCGGGGGAAACCCGTGAGGTTTACCTGAACCCGGACCATGCAGATTTTCAGGCACCGCCGGCGGTCCTCTGCAGCCTCGCCTCTGGCCGACACCTGCCTATCGACTTTCCAAAACTCGGCGGTATCCCCATGGATGGCGGCAAGGCGGTTGAGTGTTTTGCCCCGGTGCGAGCAGGCGTGCCGCTGACCGGTCGCACACACCTGCACGATATTTACGATAAAAAAGGTCGTTCCGGGCGCATGATTCTGATTGTTGTGCGGCTTGAACTTTTCGACGCCGACAATACCCACCTGGCCACCACAGACTCTCGTCTTGTCATCAGGGAGAACAGCAACTGATGAGTATCAATACCATTGCCGACGTCGAGTTCGGTGTTGAGCTACCCACTTTTACACCTGACACATCGCTGGCTGAAGTGAGCAAGTTTGCCCACGCAGTTGGCTGGGGTGGCGCGCGTTTTGAAGACCACGCCGCTGCGCGCGAGCAGGGCCTCCCGGGTGCTCTGGTGCCTGGCATCATGGGGATGGGGTTCCTCACCTCAACCATCCACCAGTGGAGTGAACACGCGGTTATAGAACACATCGACACGGTTTTCCGTGCGCCGATGATTGCCGACGAACCCTGTCACATCGGCGCGGTGGTCACCGACATCGATGAAGACACCGGGTTGGTGGAACTGGACATGACGTTGAAAAATGCGGCTGATGAAACCCGCGTATTTGGCACCGCGAGGGTGCGCCTGCCGGTCTGAATTCTACCGCTTCTGAAGTGGGTGCAGAGCCAGCTCTGTACCCACCTTGCCGTCGGGCTTGAGCAGCGCCATAACCCCAGGCGCAGCAAGCTGATCAACGGCTACGGTCACTGCCTCATCCCAGAAAATCGGCCGCCTGAAATAGATATCCGCCGAGAATGAAGCTGGGCGACGTTCCGCACCCGATGCCCACAAATGTGCCATCAGAAAATGCACACCCATACCCCCACCAATCAGTGGCGCACGGAATCCGGCGCGGATGGCCGCGGCTTCTTCATAATGAATACTGTTACCTGCCGAGCTGTAGGCTTT
>CBDUMB010000026.1:0-14016 GCA_965368205.1 uncultured Pseudomonadaceae bacterium
ACCTGAGTGTTTTCCGGGCCCAGCACGGTGGGATGACAGGCATAGTTCACCAGTGTCAGCAGGCTGGCGCCTTCGCGATCAACAAACTGCATAACCGCCAGGCGACGATCCAGCAGCTCAGGCTCACTGACATTTTCGACCCAGGCCATCGGCAGCTCAGCACTTGCAAGCCTGCTTGTTGCAGGTTGCAGCTGCGCAGCTGTACGTGCCACCAATGCAACGGCTGTCTTTACCAGTTGCGCGATATATTCCTCATCACGACCGCTGCGCCAGAAGGCGGGACCCCAGATGCCAACTACATCAGGGCCAGCATGGGTGTGAGTAGAAGACACCACCACCTTTGCCTCAGGGATTTTCTGCGCAATGCCGGTTTCAATGGCCAGAATGTCTGGGCGCGTTAAACCAATACAATCGATTGTCAGCAGAGCCAACAGATCCGAGCCCGTTTTAACAAGCGCAGCCTTTATGTGGATTGCATCCGCGGCACCAGTGGATTTTCGATCCGGCCCGTAACCGGCAAGATAAGTACCCTCAGCGGGCGTTATATCAACCGAACCTGCGGCTACTCGATAAGTTTGCGCAAAACAAGTGAACGCAAACAACTGCATACTTAGAAGCAGAATAACAAAGACAACCCTCACAAAACCCCCTCAGCGCTCTCCAACTACCCGGATTAGTTTAACGCATTGCAACCGCAGATTAATTGTTTTATACAAGGTATACGCGTGCAACAGGATCAAACAATGGCAGCTTCCAAAACCACCTGGCTCTCCGGCCGTCTGGTACTCGTCATCTGGTTATTGACCCTGTTAGCTGGGTTTATTGGCCTGGGTGGCTACATACAAGAACGTGTCGAAGGTATAGATCCTGCGCAAATACCGCTTATCCCAACCCTGATCTTTGCATTTCTGCTGCTCGATGCCATTGTGGTGACAATCTGGTGGGCTGCAACGTTAACCAGGCCTGGCTCTTCTGCGGCTGAACAAGCAGACACTGAACCCGCAACAGGCAGGCGTAAATTTCTGACAGGCAGCGCCGCCATCACCGGCGGTGTTTTAGGTGTAGCAGGAGCAACCGCCGCTAGAGTATCCGGTTGGGGAACAGTCACCGGGCCAGCCATCGGCGCTCAAACTGAGCAGACTTCACCCGTGGCAAAACAGGCCTGGAGTGGCGCACAAATTCAAGCCTATCGACCGCTGGGGAATACCGGTCTGATGGTCTCCGATATTTCCGCTGGTTCTACCCGGCTGCACCAGAACCCTGACCCGGTCGGATTCTTAAACGCGATGCTGGATCGCGGCGTTAACTATATTGATGCATCTCCAGATTATGCGCCTGAGAGTGAAGACATTATCAAACAGGCGATCGCAGGGCGCGACCGCAGCAAGCTGGTCATTGCAACAAAGTTCTGTACCTCCAGCGGACATCTGCGGCAAGGCAGCAGTGTTCAGACATATATGCAGACAATGGAATCTGCACTGCAGCGTCTGGGTACGGACTATATCGACGTGGCGCACATTCACTCCTGCGACAGTGTAGAACGATTGATGGACGAAAATGTACATGAAGCCGTCGACCGGTTACGCGAACAGGGCAAAGTCAGATTCATGGGCGTATCTACCCACACCCCTAACCTGGAAGCAGTGGCCAACACCGCCATCGACAGTGGACGCTTTCAGGTCATGATGCTCGCCTATCACCATGGTGCATGGCCAACGCAACAGCAGATTATCCGCCGTGCAGCTGAACAGGGTATCGGCATTGTTGCCATGAAGACCCTGAAGGGCGCCAAACACAATGGGTTAGCAGACTTCGCTGTAGAGAAAGACAGCTATACGCAGGCGGCTTTCAAATGGGTACTGAGCAACCCCGACGTCTCAAACCTGGTGATCTCATTTCACAACAATCAGCATCTGGATGAATATCTCTATGCGTCTGGTCAGGTACTGCAGAGTAACGACATAGCGGTGCTGGAGAAATACGACAATCTGATAGCGGGTACCCACTGCTTCCAGCACTGCGGCGCCTGTCTGGATACCTGTCCGGCAAATGTGCCCATCCATGATGTTCTGCGCCATCGCATGTACTTTGAGGACTATGGCGATCAGAAACAGGCCATGGGGCTGTACGCTAAACTCGAGCAGAATGCCTCAGCTTGTTTATCCTGCGATGCGCCGTGCGCAGGCGGTTGTCCCGCCAACATCCCGATTAGGGAACGCATGCTCGGCGCGCACCAGATGCTGACCTGACATCACGGGTATTACCTAAGCAACGAAAGCCTTTTAGCGGAAATCACGTATAGGGTGGCAAGGGGTTAAAAGCCCAGAATCAAGGTCAGGTTATTGAACTCAACCTGACCCACTGATAACGCTGAAGGTACAATTATGAATTTTGAAGATCCAAAAACCACCCTGACCACCGCTGTTGTTGCCGTTGCTGTTGGCCTGGCGATTATCGCCGTAGGCGTGAGCGCTCTACATGGTATTCTGGGGTAAATTAGTTCCACCGGAGTCGGCCTATGACAAACCACGTACTGTGTGCAATAGAACCCAATGACGAAGCCAGAGACGTCACCAGAATTGCGGCGCACATTGCCCAAGAACGGGGTGCACAACTCACCCTCATGCACGTGGTTCCGCCCATGTGGCAGCCTTACGCCGACTTGAACTTCACGCCTGTAGTAGAAGCCCAGGTTGCGCTGGAAGAAGATCTGCTTGCCAGCACAAAGGACAGCATGCACAAACTGGCAGCAGCGGTTGATGTAAAACCAGCCAACGTCATTGTGCAGAAGGGCGATCCGGTACACGCCATTGCTGAGCAAGCTGCCAGCCTGGACGATGTGCTGATCGTTATGGGTGTGCACAATCGTGCTGGCTTGAAGCGACTGTTGGGTTCTACCGCCCACGGCGTGCTCAACAATACCCAGTGCCCTATCCTGTTAGTACACGCGGACGACCACGCTGCAGCAGCCTACAACAACATTGTGGTTGCCGTTGACACATCAGCATCGCTGCCAACCGTTCTAAGTGCGGCCAGCCCATTTGTGCAGTCTGCTAAAAAGCACCAGGTTATAAGTGTTGTACAGTCTCTAGCGGCCACCATGGGTGGACTGCAGACTTCAGCATTTGCAACCAGTTGGCCGATGACCGATATGCAGGAAGACCTTGTTAAGGCGGTTAAAAAGACGGTTGGTGAAGAATTACAGAAAGCGGGCTTGAGTGATTCTGAGTTTCTGGTTGTTGAAGGCGACCCCGCTCACGAAATCTGTGCATGTGCAAAAGAAGCGGGCTCGGATCTCATTATTATGGGTTCCGGGAAAAGGAATATTATTGATCGCGTGCTGCTGGGTTCTACCGCTCATGGTGTTTTGAATCACACACCCTGTGATGTTCTGATTGCCAGATAGATGTGTTTAAACACATTCGGGTGAGCGAAGACTGGGCACTCTTAGCCCTGCTTTGCCTGCTTACCGTTTTCAGCGTAATGGCAGCCGCAGCGGGGCTCTGGCTGCTATTCATTCTTTGTGTACCCTTCTTGATAGTGACGTTGATCATCCTCAACAAATTATCAAATGCACGATGGTGCTCCACCTGCCAACAAGCTACGCAACTTGTTGCCAAAGAAGAAAGGCCGGAGGAGAAAATTTACTATCAATGCAGTACTTGCGGTCAATCTATCAACTCGGGTGTCAATGCGAGCTGGTACGACTAGAACCATCCATAGATCTCTCTGTTGACCACACTGCACGCCGAGCCCATTGAGTCCAACGCGAGCGACCCATCAGCGCGCTGACAACCTCAGTTCAGGTTGGTTGCCACGCGAACTCTGTGTAAGAATCAGGCTCAGGAATCACGACCTGGGTAACCCCTGTGAAAATTTTTCCCTATGCGCTTTTATTCAGTCTGGCGGGCGCAACATTGATTTCTGCTGGGGTCACGCTCTGGGAGTGGATGGAAAATCCCTCAGGCATCTATCACGATGACACAATTACCCACTGGCAGATTGTGTACGAAACGGCCATCAGCTGGTTTGTACCCACTGCCGGCTATCTGTTTGTTCTGGCTTTGCTGGCGCAGCTTGCCTGGCACGGAACGGCAAAACTCGTAGCCAGGTTTCGTTAATCCGCGAAGATACGCCATAGAAAAAGGTTTTTCGTCTATGACAATCGAAGTTGAATACGCCGGGTTCTGGATAAGGACAGCCGCATCCATCATTGATACGCTCCTGATCATCGTGGTTATCGGCCCGTTACTGACTGCAATCTATGGCACAGACTACTGGTTGAGCACATCAGATGTGAAAGGCGCCTGGGATATGCTCCTGAACTACATTTTCCCGGCCGCTGCCATTATCGTTTTCTGGATCTACAAATCTGCAACCCCAGGAAAAATGTTACTCAAACTGAAAGTGGTCAATGCAACCACCGGCGGGAAACCCAGCACCGGACAGTTCATTGGCCGATATTTCAGCTATTACCTGGCCGGCATACCACTTTTGCTGGGTATCTTCTGGGTCGGTATCGATAAACGTAAACAAGGTTGGCACGATAAGTTAGCTGGCACACTTGTCATTAGACAGGCAGATACCTAACCGCGGTGGAACTTTGAAATTGCAATGACAGACAACGACCCGCTCGCCGAGCAACCCTTTTCCTATCAGGCAACCAAAACAGGCCTGGTACGCATTGCCTATCTTGGCGCCCAGGTGACAACGCTATCCGGCAAAGCTGCAGAACGATTTTTATCCACGGTAAGTGACGCAGATCCCCATACTGCTCAGCTTGCGATGGCCAAAGCCACTGGCAACTTCAAACGGGGCAATGAAAAACAGGGCAAACTGCGCCGCAGCTGATACGACCGCCGCCTGGAAAGAAGCCGTGATGAACCTTGGGGTTCGGCGTTATTGCCCTTACACTCAGGCTACTAATCAGAACAACAGATTCTTAAACCAATATGCACTGCACAGCCGATCTGACGTCACGCTCAACCTTCCTGTCTAGGGCGCGGGTTGTGGGGTGCATGCTTGTTCTGTATTGCCTGGTAAACGCACAGGGCTGCACCACAACATCCGTTGCCGCAGCCGACAAAATCGATGCGCAAAGCGCGGTGATTGAATGGCTTATCCTCCTGGATAAAAAAGACTATCAGGCAACATACAGCACAACAGCTTCCTTTTTTAAAGAGCAGGTGACACTCAATCAGTGGCAGGAACAGGTGTCGCGGGCCAGAGCTGCACTGGGAGAAGCAATGTCTCGACAACCCATAACCGCAACCTACAGCAACAAGCTAACCGACACATCCATTGGCGATTACATCATCTTTCAGTTTCAAACAGAGTTCAGAGGGCAGTCTCGCGCTGTTGAAACAGTCACAATGGCGCTCGACAATGGAACCTGGCGCGCCGTTGGTTATTTTGTTCGATGAACAGGTGCGCAGTTTACTTCTGCCTGTTGCTGTTACTGAGCGGATGCAGCGGCGACACACAAACTGAACCTCAGGCATCGGATATCTGCACGCAACAGTGGTTCAAAACCATAGATGCCGCCGTATCTACAGGCGACGGCTATGGACATGGTCCAGATATCGGATCAGACGAATGGCAGTCGGTGGT
This sequence comes from uncultured Pseudomonadaceae bacterium, assembly GCA_965368205.1. Classification (GTDB taxonomy): domain Bacteria; phylum Pseudomonadota; class Gammaproteobacteria; order Pseudomonadales; family Azotimanducaceae; genus UBA4421. Next base: position 5,611 of record CBDUMB010000026.1, read on the forward strand.
TGAGTTCAAGCTCGGCATCAGAGACAAAATGGAGACACCAGTACGAAACACTATGGCATGGTGCGTTCACATCGACAAACTTGTCGACAGCGTAGAGAAACCCGAACCAGAGATAACAGAAACAACCGGATTACGCCCGCAAAACTGACCATGAAATACTGTTTAATCGGCCTGCTCGCGCTCTTCCTCAGCCAACCGGTGTTGGCAATCGAGGAATGTGTTGTGCTGCTGCATGGTTTGGCGCGAACGTCAGACTCAATGAGTGTGCTGGAAGACCAGCTGGAAGAAAGCGGCTATCGCGTTGCCAATCTTGATTACCCTTCCCGAGCGAAACCTATCGAAGAACTGGCTGAACCCACCATCAAGGAAGGGCTCACTGCCTGCATGGATGCCTCAACGGTTCATTTTGTCACCCACTCCCTGGGCGGCATTCTGATTCGCTATTACCTTGCGAGCAACAGCATCCAACAACTCGGGTACGTTGTTATGCTGGCACCACCTAACAAAGGCAGTGAAGTTGTTGATAACTGGCAGAACGTGCCAGGCTACCAGGCGCTCAACGGCCCTGCCGGAATACAACTGGGCACCGACAAAAACAGCATCCCGAACCGGCTGGGATCGGTTGATTTTCCCCTGGGCATTATTGCTGGAAACAAAACTTTTAACCCAATTCTCTCACTCAGCCTGCCAAACCCCGACGACGGCAAAGTCAGCGTTGAAAGCACTAAAGTGGACGGCATGACAGATTTTATTGAAGTACCGCATACCCACACATTTATCATGCGATCTGAACAGGTTATTCAACAGGTCATCCATTTTTTGAAGCATGGCCGATTCCTGCGTTTTTCTGGAACAGACATCACAACGATTACGCCTGCGAGTTGTCAGCACCTGACAGAAGTGGCAATTTCTTCTTATGTCTGAAGAAATCGAAATCACCCTTTCACCAATGTGCGGTTCCTACGCAGAGGGTGATATGACCGTTGAGGTAGAAATCTACAGCGGTAACAAAGAAGATTGGGTGCTCGAGATCATCAGCGATGACAAAACCATTATTATCGACACTACTTTTCCCAGCGAAGAAGCTGCTTATGGCGCATTCGAAGGGCTGGTGAAACAGTATGGTCTCGAGGGGCTGGCTGCATCTTAGTGGCTCAGCGTCTTTCGCGACAGATATCTCCCCTGCCCTCAAGCAAGCCTAAACGGACATACTCCACTCAAGACTTGGCAATGCAACTTGTGGGATGATCTGACCATTGATCGACCACGGCGCCATCAGTATGCAACTAAACAATCAACTTCGACCGGTTCTGTTCGCAATTTTCTTTTTATTACTGCCCACCAGCGCACTTGCGGAAAGTGCAGATCCTAAAAAGACGGCCGCCATTCACCGCTTGCTCGAAGTCACCGGCGCAATTGCCATGGGCTCCCAAATGGTTGATCAACTTCTGGCCATTCAGGCTCAGGCGCAACCCGCTATTCCTGCACAGGTCTGGGCTGATATACGCGAGGAAATCGATTTCAGTGAGTTCGAACCGGCTATGGTGCATATCTACGATAAACACTTCTCTACTGCCGAAATCGAAGGCTTACTGGCTTTCTACGAGTCCGACATCGGTCGTCGTTTCATCGAAAAACAGCCGGCCATCGTGCAGGATTCAATGGCGGCGGGACAGGCATGGGCGATCGGCATTCAGGAGAAACTGCGCACTAAACTGGAAAAGCGCGGATTTAAACCCACCCACCTGTAGACGCTGTAAGCCCGGCAGAACGGGGTATTTGGACCTGCAGCCCAGCAGGACACCCTTCCCGCTTAGACGTTAAGGTTAAGTTCAGGTAACTTGACCTAATCTCAATGCTCGTCAAACAGTGCCTGCAGTTAAGGCATCGAGGTGCAAAGTGAACGCGTCCAGAATCTATATCGCTGGGTTACTAATGGCCTGCATTGTGCTGCCAGGGGTGTCACTACAAGCCGCCTCTGATGACAACGTCATCAGCGTGGAAGCCGCAGAATTACTCACCGCTGAAGAGCTCAATGAGTTAGTCGGCCCCGTGGCGCTATACCCGGACGATCTTCTTGCCATCGTGCTTCCCGCCTCTACCTATCCTCTGCAAATTGTCGCCGCTGCGCGCTATCGGGAAGACGCCGCCAGCAATGCGGATCTCGAACCAGCAGAAGATTGGGACGAGTCTGTTGTTGCGTTGCTCAACTACCCTGAAGCACTGACTTTTCTGAACGATGATATCGATTGGACCTGGCAGCTTGGACAAGCTGTGATCGACCAACAGGAAGATGTACTGGCCGCCGTGCAGACATTTCGAGATGAGGCTTACGCGGCAGGAAACTTAGACAGCGATAGCCGCCAGGTTGTGGCGGTCGAAGACGATGTGGTCAGGATTACACCCGCAGACCCTGAAGTTATCCATGTGCCCTACTACGAACCCGAAGAAGTCACTATTTATCAGACAGAACGGGTCTATCATTACTATCCGACTGCTTATCCGGTGTATTACTACCCGTACAGCTACAGCCATCGGTTTTACGATTACCCGACTTTCTGGGGGGTAAGCTCGGTGTTTGCTCTGTCGTGGAGCAGCTATCACCTGAACCACCATTACCATAACCATCGCTACCATCCGTACTATGGCCGCACCTATCACGGCAATCATTTTCGTCGCACATTCCGCTACCATGCACCGCGTGCGCACCAGCGCCGCCACTACAAACGGGACCGCAACCACCATGAAAAATGGCAGCCGCGACGCAAGTACGCAGGTGCCAGGCCATACTATCGTGACCAACGACATCGCGACCAGCGGCCAGCGCGCGAGCATCGTCGTGAGCGTCACCTGCAGCACAACCCACGCGTTACACATCGCGCAAACCGCGAGCAGCGCATTGCTGGTGGATCGAGCATTCACCGTGACCAACGGCGCGAGCAGAACAGCGTACAGCCTGGCTCGAACCGTTCGGGTGAGCATCGTCAGCAACAGGGCAGCCGGACAGATCGCCAGTTCCGCCCTAACACGCAGAATGAGTCTTTACGCAAACGACAGCAGCGGGAAATTCGTGAACGGCGCGAGGCCGCTGTAAATAGAGTGAATCATAACAACCGTGTTCTGCGCAGTCGTAGTGACAACAACACTACAGATGCTCGACCACAGCGTCAGCAGCGGGTAGAGCGCCAAGTAAATCGTCAGCGTGTAGAGCGCCCGCAAAGGGTAGAAAGACCTCAACAACAACGCGTGCAACGGGAGCAGCGCCCGCAGCGGGTAGAGAGGCAGCAGCGGGTCGAAAGACCGCAGCGGGCAGAAAGACCGCAGCGGGCAGAAAGACAACAACGCGCGCAAAGACCGCAGCGAGAACAGCGCCCGCAGCGTGCCCAACGGCAGGTTGCGCAAGCCCGTCCCAAACGCGAGGCAGCACCCAAGCGCAGCGCCAAGGTTCGTCAGAACCAGCATCGCGACAAGCCAGCTTCACGACAGCGCGCCCAGATCGCTCAGCGCAGCAGCGGACACCAACGACAACACTAAGGTTTCGTGGGCACCGATTTCGGCCAACGTTTATCCAGCGCCCAGACCAGAAAAACCATCAAGGTGCCCGCCACAGGGCACCAATAAAAGAACGCAATGCCTTGCTGGCTCATCCACACCACAGCCAGAATTGCTGCAGACGCACCGATTACAACCGTACCCAGCCGGCCAATGCCGAATCTCGCTAGAACAATGGCGCCGAAGATGGCGCCGTAGACATAATTAGGTAGTTTGAAAGTGAGATCCAGCAGACCCTCGCCGGAGTAACGGGCAAAAAACAGCGATACCGCCAGGAAGACCGCACCCCAGAACAACATCAATACACGCGAAGCGGCCACATAGTGGGCTTCGCTTGCAGTGGGGTGAAAATACTTTGCGTAAAAGTGTGTGATGCTCAGATCCGAGGTTTCCGCCAGTGCTGAATCAAGCGTAGAAATCGCAGCCGCAAATATTGCAGCAATAAACAATCCCGACAGCCCAACAGGTATTTCTGACAATATAAAGTAGGGGAATATCCGGTCGGGTGAGGTAGCCAGCTGCTGTGCCAGCTCATCGGGTAAGCCACGCTCGCCGTAGAAAACCACCAGCGCCAGACCCAGCGCCAGAATAACCAGATGCATAACGTAAAACAGCGCGGCAAAATTGTATGCCTTCTGCGCTTCACCTACGCTACGGCAGGCACGCACCCGCTGCCAGGTGCCCTGAGTACTGCCCTGGGCAATATTCAGCGCAATGCCGCCAATCACACCTGCCCAGATCGTATAGCGGCGTTCTGGATCAGTTGAGAAATCAAACAGTACCAGCTTTGCCTGCGCATCAAGACTCAGCAACGCTTCAGACAGCGACATCTCAATGTTGAACGCCACAAACACCAGCGCAAATACAGCGCCCAGGCTGAACAACACAAACAGCAGGAAGTCTGTCCAGATGACTGTCTTGATACCTGCTAACGCACTCCAGATAATGCTCACGACGACAACAAAACCAGCGCAGCCTGGCAAACCCCAACCTGTGATCACATCAAGTACCAGGCTGGCCGTGAGGAGCTTGACGCCGGAATTAATGATGGTCAGGAGTAAACCCAGGCACATCGACAGCTCTCCTGTCGCAGGATCAATTCGCTGACCTATGTATTCGTAGCTGCTGTTGGCTTGTCTGGCTTCATAGAACGGCTTAGCCAGCAGCATGCCTACAGCGATTTTACCGAGTGCCAGACCCACAATGACCTGGAAATAAGTTAGATCACCACCGGGGGCAAACACCGCCGCCGGTACAGAGATAAAGGTTACCGCACTCACCAGTGTCGCCAGGATGCTCGCCGATACCGCCCACCAGGGTAGCGAACCATCCGCCTGGAAGAACGCCCGCCTGGAAGCTATTGAGCCACTCAGGCGATGTCCCATATAGGTGACCAGAAGCATCACCACGACAATCACCACAACATCAATGCTGTGTATGCCGGTTGCCATAATCAGCTGCTTTTCAGATTGCTATTGGCGTGCAAAATCTGGCTAAGTTAAACGCACAATACGTGTACCGATATTGCCACCATCCAACAAATCAACAAACGCATCAGGCGCAGCCGCCAGACCGGAAACCTCATCAGTCAGGCTTTTCAGCGAACCATCTGCAAGCCATCCATGCAGGACCTCTCGAGCGGCGGCATATTGATCTGCAAAATCGAACACCAGAAAACCGCGCATGTTTATACGCTTGTTCACCAGCAATCCAGGGATGCCTCGCGGGCCTGGCTCCGGCCTGTCTGTATCGTATTGCGACACCACGCCACAGCAGGCTATACGACCAAAAGTATTCATACGAAACAGGGCCGAGCCAAGGATCAACCCACCCGTGTTGTCAAAATAAACATCAACCCCAGCTGGGGTCGCCGCCTTCAGGGCATCACGAAAGTTCTGTTCTTTATAGTTTACCGATGCATCAAAGCCGAGCTGATCTACCAGCACAGCACCTTTTTCATCACTGCCACAGACACCGACGACTGTGGTCTGCTTGATTTTGGCGATCTGCCCAACGAGGTGCCCAACGGATCCGGCCGCCGCAGAGACAAGGACGGTTTCACCTGGCTTCGGCTGGCCAACTTCAAGGAGTCCAAAATAAGCGGTCAGACCATTGATACCTAACGGGCCTAAATAGGCGATTGGATCATGTGCTGCGGGTATAATTTCAACCGCATTGGCATCATGCACTGAATATTGCTGCCAACCTGTGGGCGCACTGACCATGGTGCCCACAGCGATGTCTGACCCGCGGCTGTCGACCACTTCTCCCACCCCGGTTGCATTCATCACAACGCCGGTGGTCGGCGCACCGGCATAGCTGGCACTGCCTTGTAACCCTGCGCGAGTGCCAGCAGTAATCGCAAACGCCGTCGTGCGAACCAATACCTGGCCTTCGCCTGCTTCGGGTATGGGCGCCTGGGCAAGCTGGTAATGACTCGCCTGCAACTTGCCTTGTGGTATTTCAGCAATCAGAACCTGCTGGTTGGTATCCATGTTCATTTCCTTCTGGTGGATGACGGGTCTAAAAACTATCTGCTGCGGGCACTGACCAGCCAGGTAGCGCCTTCAAGATCTAATCCGGATTCGGTGATGAGAGGCGCAAAAGCATCCCGTACCGCCTGCAGCGCTGCCTCCTTCGTATCTCCCGATAATTCGGACAGAGCACGGGCAACGGGCCCAACTTCGCCCTGAGAATGCATAGCCGCCTCGAGATCATCACCTACATGAAGACTGGCAGAGACAGGCTCTATCTCAATCTGCGCAAACCCTGCATCAACCAGCAAACCCTGCAAATAGTCTTTGTCCGCGAAAGCAAATGGTCCCGGGGCTTTTGGATCCACGGGTTCCGCTGGCGTCAGGAAAGGCTGTATCGCGCGTCCGGCAATGGTAATCCACGGGTTGACCTGAGCAGCCTGCCAGCACATGAACACCATCCGTCCATCTGCAGACAATCCGCTGTGCAGGTTTTTAAACGCAGCCAGCGGGTCGGCAAAAAACATCACCCCAAAGCGGGAAAATATCAGTTGATGGTCCGGAGTCAGCTCTGCTACTGCCGCATCGGCTTCACTGAAAACAAGATTGTCCACACCTTTTGCACGCTCACGTGCACGGGCCAACATCGGCGCGCTGATGTCGACACCCCAAACCTGCGCGCCCGTGGCAGCCAGAGCAAGACTGGTTGCACCGCATCCGCACCCTACATCGATAACACGCTCACCCGTTTTAGCTGCCGCCGCAGTCACGGCTATATCAGACAAGGGTTGCAGCATGTTATCCAGCCGCTCCTGTCCGCGTGCCCAGGTATCGCCTGCCTGGCCATTCCAGTATTTGATCTGTTCGCTGTTATCGGTCACTTGTTAGCTCCTGATGGTGTCTGGGGATCTCTGTCAAATAGAGAAGATTTTCATTACACATTGTGTTGACGTCTGTACCAGTCGAGGTACGTGCCCATGTGTTTGCGAAAAGCCGGCGTTTCGCTCAAGGCCAGCATGTGCGTCAGCGCAGCTGGGTACTTCTGTAATGCCTGTGCACTGATCAGCGCAAATCCGGCCTGCTCAAGTGCGTCGCTATAGTGTGCTTCACGCAAGAACTGCGCTAGGTCGCATACAAAGGCGATGTCGGCTATCGAAAGATTATCCTCTGCCAGGTGAGACGTGTGTTGCAGCGCATTCTCAACACCCTGCAGATAAAAATCGTACGCTGAGGTCATCCGCGCATGGGTTTCAGGCTGCATAGCCGACGTAGCCAGCAGATAAACCTGCGCTTCCCGGGAAAACACCAGACTGGCATCGAGAAAACTGTCTACACGGGAAGCACTGTAACCATCGTCCCCGTACAGGCCATGTGGCTGTTCGGACTGACGTACAACGGCGCGCAAAATACTGTTGGATTCAAAAATTCCGATCGCACCACCTGGACTGAAGGCGCACGGCACCGTCCCGAAAGGCTGGCTGGCAAGGAAAGCATCTGTCTTATACAACGTTCCGGTAAAACCGCGCTGGCTGGCGCGAGCATAGGGACTATCTGCTGACTGTTCAGCCGCAGACAGTTCACGTGCATCATAGTCCCAGAGCCAACGCGCTAAATTGGCCGGTTTGTCACCCACCACTTCTAGCGAAACACCACAAAGCTCTGCCGCAATCAGCGCTTTAAACACACGCGGGTTAGGCAGATAAGAAAAGATTCGCAGTGAAGCCAAAACGCAATGCCGCTACAGAAGACGTTCAGTCAGCAGATCCAGGAAGGCGTCTTTATCGACCCAGTCAGTGGCACACTGTGTTGCCTCACCTGCCTCATCGATCAGTGTTTTACCGTCATTGGTGATGACTATGGGTAACGTTTCCATATGTAGATGTGCACGACTGAAGGCCAGATAAACGGCCACACAGTCATATAAAACTGAAGACTGCACCTGAGCGTCCAGTTCCTTTAACACCGGCCATTCTTTCACCGCTTCAAACCAGCCGGCGTGGTTGTCCATCACCGCTTTTGTCAGCGGCTTGTCGCTGTCTTTGATGCGCGCAAAGCGATCACCCTGCAGAATTACTGTGCCACAGGTATCCAGGGGCGTGATGATTTTCTCCCACTTTGCCTTGAACACCGCCTGACAGGCCAGCGCATGCTGTTTAACGTTGTACTCTCGCATGGGTTTGTCAGCGCCCATGTAGCCACGACGAAGCGAACCGTGCATGCCTATAAACCGGGCGCTTGTGGTCAGGTCAGGTTCACGGGCAAGAGCGGCCGCCACATTGGGTAACGGTCCGATGCAGATCAATGAAACTATTTCAGGAGTGCCCATAATCGTTTCACACATGGCGCCGACGCCATCCCGCAAAACATCACCTGCGTAATC
>CBDUMB010000027.1:0-13932 GCA_965368205.1 uncultured Pseudomonadaceae bacterium
GCCGCTGTCCGAGACAGACATCGCAGAGCAAATCAGCATACTGATGCCGGATTGGAACTTTGCAGCGGTCGAAAATATTGCTTATCTGTCTGGTGGCTACAGCAACATTAACTATGCCCTGGATTATCAGCGTCAGCGTTACGTCTTACGCATCCCCCAGATCGTGCAACCCTTTGTTGATCGTGCGCATGAACTGACGTGGTACAACAAACTCCCGGCGGACATCGGTATCAAGCCGCTTGCTTTAGATACCAGAACCGGGGCGATGCTAACACCATGGATCGCAGGCAAATTGCTGGCCGACATTTTCCCACGCTTTTCGCTTGAGCATTACGCCCGCTACCTGAAAAATCTGCACACAGGTCTGCCGGATGCCCAACGCCTTTACGATCTTGAAGCACTTATCTCTGCCTACTGGAGAGACGAGACGCCGCCACTGAGTTTAGATAACCCACCCGTCGAACTGGCAAGAAATTGCCACAATGATCTTAACCCGTGGAATGTGATTGTGACCGATCAAGGCTGGGTCACCCTTGATTGGGAATTTGTGGGAAACAATGACCCGTTATTTGATCTTGTTGCCCTCCATCACGGACTGCAGCTTGAAGAAAGTGCCCTGCCGCTTTTTGCAGAACTGTATCTGGGCAAACCTGACCCAGACCTGCATGAGCGGCTTCACGCTGTACAAACAGGGTACTGGTCTAGAGAGCTCGGCTGGGCACATTTCCAGATTAAGCGCGGCAATCAACGGGACGAAATTGTTGCCCAGGTGCAGATGGCTGAACAAGCTTTGGAAAGGTTACTGCTGAGAAGCTGACAATGCCTGGCTGATGCCCTGTAGAGCGCTGTCCAGCCGTTGCTGGCCTTCACCCTGGACCACAGAATAAGCCAGCTGCCGGGCAGACAGATCGGCCAGGTATATCTGCCACAAACGCTCACGGTCTTCGGGGTTTTCTCTTAACGGATCAGCCGCCCATGGCAGGTCCGGCCGGCACAGCAAATAGTGTCTAGGCGTCTGCTGCGCATATGCCCTGCGCAACACTTCGGGCACGGGGCCAAAACGCTCCTGCCACCAGATATGGATAACCTGCAGGTCAGTATCCGCAACAGCCACAGAAGATGCAGATGCAACTGCCGCAAGCTCCAGAGCCTGTTGCTGCCGGGCTATGTTAAGCAGATCTGAGGGCGGATAAGAGACTTTGTCCTGCAGGTACGTGCGGGCGGCTTCGCCCGCGTGGGGTGCGTTGAACCGTTGTGCCAGCGCGGTTGCCAGCGTCGATTTACCACTGGATTCCGGTCCGGTGATCACAAACAGCACGGATCAAACCGCCATATTTTGTGTCACGAGATGCCGCCGCCACTGAAACCAGCCGTAAACCGCCATGAACAGATAAATAAGATACAACAACGCGTAGGCCTCGATGCCTTTCACGATGTATAGACCCACCTGAATAACATCGATAACCAGCCACAGTATCCAGCTTTCCAGGTACTTTTTCGCCGACATCCACATGGCGACAAAACTTGCCACCGTGGTGAAACTATCTGGATAAGGCAGAGAGGCCTGGGTTTGAGTGGAAAAATACAGCCCCATCAGGACGGTTCCAAGGACAATGACCCCAACAATCATAGGCCATTGTTTTTTTGGCACCCAGGCCACCAGCAAAACTTCAGAAGTCCGCCTTTCCCGCGCCCCATAGATCCAGAAATACCAGCCGTAGGCATTCATTATCACGTAGTAGAGATTGAGGAGGACATCCGCAAACAGATTCGCCCGGGCAACCACCACAACAGTGACAACGGCGTAAATCAGACCGATGGGAAAGGTGAGAATGTTCTCGCGGATCAGCAGCCAGACACACAGCAGACCCGAGATAAGACCAATTATTTCAAGCCAGTTAGCTGCAAGGTAGGCCAATCAAGACGCCCCAGAAAGGAATTCGAGCAGACTGCACGATATCCGGGGCAAATTGCAAGCTGGCAAGCTGGCAAGCTGGAAAGGTCTAGGCTGCAGCAGTTTCCAGAGACTGTGTTGTCGTATTGAACTCGTAGGTGCCATCCAACAGGCGTACACATCGATATTCGAGCTGGAACGGCACAAGTTCACCGAGCGGGCTGCCGGCTGCTGCCAGCAGATCTTCGCTGAAAGGGACAAACATTCTATTTTTATTGGAGTTCTTTTCGTTTGCTGAGCGCTGGCCTTCTGAGGCGCGCTGTTCTTCTACGTAGCGTTGGTTCACGTCACATCCTGTGTTTCAAGTGTCAAACTTCATGTCTGATATTTCAGCACTGCATTCGCAAATCCCACCTGAGTAAAAAGTGAAGTTGCGGGAACAATGATGGAGGAATAAGGGATACAGGGTGTGACCGTCGACACATTTTACGGCTCGCCGGGTTAAAAACCGTTAGAATTGGGCGCAACTTAAACGGCTCATTTTGACCAGGAGAAGAAATTGGCTAAAACCATTGCCATCGTTGAGGACGATCCGGATCAACGCTCCAATTACAAAGATGCCATCACTAAAAAGGGCTACGAAGTCAAAGCCTACGGCAGCCGTGAGGAAGCCCTGGCAGGTTTTGATGAGCAGCTGCCTGATCTTGCGATCCTGGACATCATTCTGGGTGAAGAAGTCGACGCTGGCTTCCAGATCTGTCGTGATCTGCTTGCCCGTTCGCCGAACCTGCCGGTCATTTTCCTGACCGAGCGCATTGACGAAATCGACAAAATTTCCGGCCTGCGCCTGGGCGCCTGGGATTATCTGCCAAAGCCCATATCACTGGACTACCTGGCTGAACGTATTTCCTCTCTGCTGCGCATCAATGAAGCGCGCGACCAGGAAACCCCAACTGACAATCCGGCCGCCAAGCTGATTGGCGACTTGTCTCTCGACCAGGAAGCCCTGCTGGCCTCATGGAAGGGTGAGCGCATCGATTTATCCGGCACGGAATTCCGCATGCTGGCTAAGCTGGTACGTATGCCGGGACACGCCGTCAGCTACGAAACCCTTATGAACGCAACTATGCAATCGCTGGTCACCAACAATACGATCAACACCCATATGCGCAACATCAGGAAAAAATTCGAAAAGACCGATCCCGAATTTTCGTGTATTAAAAGCGAATATGGCTATGGGTATCGCTGGTCACAGCCGTGAAATTTTTCTCTAACTTCCGCGGGCCCAGGCTCGGCACCAAGCTTGCCCTGCTGGGCATGGCGCTCCTGATCGTGCCCTGGTTCAGTTATCGGCAGCTTGTTGAGATGGAACGTCTGCTGATTCAGGGACAGTCCCAGGCACAGCTCCTCACTGCGGAAGGTATTTCTACACTGTTTAACGGCCGCGCAGATCTGTTCAATGATCTACCCATCGATCTGGACGACTTTGAACCCCTGTTCGCCCACCCCCTGAGTGGTCCTATCCGGCTGGATGGCAATGCAGACGACTGGGATGCAGATCTGATGGATGACTACCTCAGCTTTGGTTCAGATACCGGCACAGAGGATGGCGACTTCAAAATTCTGTTAGGCGAACGCGCCGGACAACTCTATGCACACCTGCGCATCATCGATGACAATCTTGTCCTGCGCGATCCCGACTATCTGCGCCTGGATAATGCAGACCACATTCGCTTGAAATTCATCAAAGCAGATGCTGAGGATGGCCGTTATACGCTGGTTTTACAGGAGTCTTCAGAGCTCTCCGGTTTCAGCATGGATGAACTGTGGCGCTATGCAGAGACCGGAGCTGCAGACAATCGCGTACAGGGATTTGTTAAACAGGAAGGCGGCGAGGTACTTATCGAATTTCGCTTCCCCCTCGAGCCGCTTGGCTCGCGGCGCTATTTTGGTTTGAGCTGGTTCGATGTTGACGACCCGGTTGATCGGGAAATAGTCAACTCCACCCAGACGTTACCCAAAGCCGGTCAGAGCGCATTCAATCTGGTTGTGCTGCGCACCCCTGAGGTCCGCAATATCATTCGGGGTCTGGGTTATTCCGGTGCGCGCATCATGGTCATTGATGACCAACGACGGGTGCGCGCGGAAACCGGCGCGATACAGATCAACCAGACACCAAGTTCGGATCCCAGATTTTTTGAACGTATCGCCAGAACTTTCGAGTCCATTCGCCCATGGATCCACGCCCTGGTGATCGGTGAAACATACAATGAACTGGATTATGGGGACAGCGAAGAAAGTGAAGCTGATCGTGCCATCAGTTCAAGTCTGTCTGGCGCGCCTATTGCACTGCGCAGTCGCTTCGGTGAAAAAGGCGAAATTATCCTCGCGGCACACCCCATCGTCACCGAGGATGAGGTGATTGGTACGGTTGTTGTGGAGCAGAACATCAACGACATTCTGGCATTCCAACGCACCGCCCTGGAGCAGGTTATTCTGTTGTCGGTGCTCAGTCTGTTTGCGGTCTTTATTGCCTTGCTGGCCTTTGCCGGCAGGCTTGCCTGGCGCATTCGGGGTTTGCGCCGGGAAGCCAGCGCCGCCATTGATACCTACGGACGCCTGCGCACCAACGAACTGACTAACGAAATGTATGCGGGAGACGAAATTGGCGACCTTGCACGCAGTGTTTCCAACATGTTGTCACGCCTGCATCGGCACAACACCTTTCTCGAAAGCATGCCGCGCACACTGCGCCACGAAATCAATAATCCGCTCAACACGTTAAGCACGTCGCTGCAGAATCTTGCACAGGAATACCCGGAGGTCGCTGAGTCAAAATATCTTGAAAGCGCCAAGCGCGGCGTCAATCGCATTGGTTCTATTGTGCAGAACCTGGCGGACGCGGCTAATCTGGAAGACTCCCTTGAAGCGGAAGAACTTGAACTGATCGATCTGAATGAGCTGATCGATAACTACGTCGCCAACTGCAAACTCGTGCACAAACAACGCAGCTTCGTCTATCGGGGTGCAGGCCGACCCGCTTTTGCACTGGTCTCGGATTTTCGCATTGAACAGTTGCTCGATAAAATCATCGACAACGCCATCGACTTTTCCCGCGCAGACAGTCCGATACGTGTGCAGCTGGACGTCTTTGGCGACCAGCTACAGATCACCGTGGCCAACCGCGGCCCGGTGTTACCCAGCGCAGTTGAGAAATCTGTATTCGACTCTATGGTCAGTCACAGGGGCCAGCAGAACCGGCTGCATTTTGGCCTGGGCCTGTACGTCGTGCGCATCATCGCCGAGTATCATGGTGGTTTTGTGCGTGCCTTGAATCTTGCTGACGGTTCAGGCGTGGCGGTCATGGTCCAGCTGCCCCTGGCGCAGATGGATGAGGATGAAGACAGCGGTAAACCGCCGATTATCTCAGAACGTATTTCTGCCGGTTAGGGCGGGTCGGGGTGAGTCAGAGGAGTTAGGATCAGGCGCGTTGGAACTGCCCGTCGAGATTCAGCTTACCGTCTTTCGCCGTCAGCACGCCCCGCACCACCAGATACTCAACCGCGGCAAACACTGAGCGCGCCGCGGCAGGATACATAAATTCAGGTGTGCCTTTGTACATCAGCGGCACCATGTCAGTGATGACTTCAACGCCTTCATCAATACAATGCAGAATCTGTTCTTCGCGCTCCTTGCGATGCTCAATGAACGCCTGCACCAGCTCTTTTGGTTCGGTAATCGCTGCGCCGTGAGTCGGCCAGTACACCTCATCGTCGCGTTCAAGCAGCAGTGCCAGACTGTCCAGGTAAGCGGCCATATCGCCATCTGGAGGTGAAATGATGCTGGTTGACCAGCCCATCACATGATCACCGGTAAACAGCGCTTTTGCTTCACGGAGGGCAAAACACATGTGATTAGACGTATGACCAGGCGTATAAACGCACTCTACCGACCAGTCACCGCCTTCGATGATATCGCCATGGCGCACCTGCACGTCCGGGTCGAACTCCATATCACCACCCTCTTCGACGGGCACACCTTCTTCCAGTTTACCTGCGCCATGGGGGCCGTATGCGTAAGTGGGTGCATCCGTGTGCTGTTTTAACAAACGACAGCCCGGTGAGTGATCCATATGCGTGTGGGTGACAAGAATATGCGTAATCGTCTCCCCCTCTACAGCCTTGAGAATCGCCTGGATATGCGCAGCATCTGCAGGACCGGGGTCAATAACCGCAACCTTTCCAGTGCCCAGGATATAGGTACCTGTACCGTACAAAGTAAATGGGCTGGGGTTTTGCGCAATGACACGCCGAATACCCGGCGCAATCACTTCCGCCGTACCATAGGTGAATTCGAGCTCACGTCGAAAGGGTATCTCTACTGCCATGCTGACTCCATAATCTGACCGCGGGCGAAATATAGCAGTTCGTTATAGGCGGGTCACACAGAACCTTTTCTGTGGCGATAAAAGTCGGTATTAAAAAATCAGCGTAATCGCCAGCAACGCCGAGACAACCACTACCGCACCCACCAGCCAGGCTGACAGATGTTTGAGTATCGGGTGCTCTTCTACCCGCGAGGCAGGAATGTCTTTAAACACCAGAGACACGCGCCCGACTCTTAACACATCACCATCCACCAGTTCCGCACTGGTGACATCTGCGCCATTGACTTTGGTGCCGTTGGTCGACATCAGGTTGGTCACCCTGACGCCTTCAGGTCGCACGCTGATTTTTGCATGCTCCTGGGACACGGTGGAATCCGCGATGGTGATGTGGCAATGATCTGCACGCCCCAACAACGACTCACCTATGCCGAGCCGCAGCACTTTCCCGTCTACTGACTCAGAAACACCAAGCAGAAACGCACCGGTTTCGCCTAATGCCGGCACCCCTACAGGAGCGAGCAGCGGTTCCTCCACTGCCGTAAATTCAGTGGTATCCAACTGTTTTGGTGGCGGCTGGTTCCGCGTACCGCGCAGGGGATCAACAAAGTGCTGCACCGGTGTCAGAGCGCCACCCTGACCAATCAGCTGATAGCGCACTTTGTCAAAGTAAATGTAGTCACCATGGAACATACGCGCGCCGCCGATCACTGGCGTATTGTTCAGTCGAGTACCATTGGCTGAGTTCAGATCCTGAATCCAGATCATTTGATCGTGTTCCAGCAGGCGGGCGTGATGTCGGGAGATATGTTCTTTTGGAATGGAGATGTCCGCAGAAGTGGCTCGGCCGATGGATAACTCACCTCGAATTTCATACCGTGAATCATCGTCTCCGCGCAGAATCCAGCTTTGCGCCGCATCGGGGTCGCGGGCCTCGACTTCTATGCCTACCTGAAGCATCTCCTGACCGATACCCACAGTGTCACCAATAATCAGCTGCACTGGCGAAGCTCGTTCCTGGCCATTAACGCTGACTGTTGCATCCCCCAGGGGAATAACCACAGGCCCTCGCTCGGACAGATCAACCCGGGCGTGAAAATCTGCAACATCTTCACCAGGCACAACAATATCGTTATCCAGATGATTACCGAAGGTCATATTGCCGTTGATTGGAATGGTGTCATCATCCCAGTAAAGCAGGTAAGAAATATCAGTCTGCATCAGCTTTCGTCCGCCTCCCAACTTTCGCGCAACGCAACCCATTCTGCGACTTCCGGGGTAATGGTCAACGCCAGATTCAGGTACCGCTCGGCAGCATCGGCCAATCCGAATTCGTAGGCTTCGCGTGCGACTTCGGCCAGGCGTTGAGCACATTGTTGCAGCAACGAAGCGGCAACCTCGTTACCTGGGTCCAACTGTTGTACTTCTCGCAGATAAGTAATGGCGTTCTCGTTGGTCGGCGCTGTGAGATAGCCTTGTGCAATCAGTTCCTCAGCCTGTGCCAGCCGCTGTTCAATGGTACTCAGACGTTCCAGTTCAGTATCCATGCGCCCACGGATTTCATTAACAATAGACTCACTCATACCTGCTGCTGCCGCTTGAGCAACCAGCATATCCACCGACGCCAGATCACCTTCGGCTAACAGCTGTTCCGCACTGGCTGTGATCTGGGCGGTGACTTCGTCCAGACCTTGCGCCGCAAACACATTATCCGGATCTGTAGCGAGCACACGGTGATACAGCTCTGCCGCGTTTTCTCCCGACGGCTTTATCAGTTGGCCATCTGCTCGATATTGACGGGCCTGCTGTAACAGGTCATCAATGGCGGCACGTGCGGTGGTTGCCTGGGAAATTAATTTACGCACGTCATCCAGCATGGTCACCGTGGCATCTGCCGCTGTTGCCCGCTCCAACAGATTAATTGCGTTAGCAACTTCGCCTGTTTCTGCCGCTGCGCTTGCAAGCCCGGCGTAATGCAAAGATATTTCGCTCAGCGCCTGCTGTGCTTCCGGGTGGCCTGGCGCCAGGCGCAGAACTTCCTGGTAAGACTGAATCGCAGCAGTTGCGCTGGGTAGATCAGATATTCCATTACTGGTCAGAAGCGCTTTGGTAGTACTGACAATACGCTCAGCCCTTTGCCGGTCCTGTAACTCAATGTCCATCTGCACCCATTGCGGGTCATTAGGGAACACGTTTTTGCCCTCTTCCAGACGGGTTTGAGCCCGCTGCAGACTACGTTGCGCAAATGCCTCTTCAATGCTCCCTTTCCAATCCGCATTAAGGCTCGCCACTTCGGACCGAGCCCCTGCATGATCGGGGTCAATGGCCAGCACACGACGATAGGCGGCAACTATGGCTGTCAGCCCCTGATTTGGATCCTGGCGCATGGATTGCGCCTCAGACCAAGCCACAATCAACAGTGGATCTTCACCTATACCCAGCTGCGCAAGCACGCGCTCGGGATTGATCAGTTGCTGTTCAAGGGCGTAATAAGCACCTGCACCTAGCCCGGCAAGCAGCACAATAACCAGGGCTGATCTTATCCGACGGCGGCGCTTCAGGCGCAGTGATTGACGCTCCTGACGGGCTGGATCTCTTGTCGTCGACAACAGATCGCCGCCAACCGCAATAATTTCCTGGGTATTGATCGGTTGAGATTTTATCGTGGCTTCAGGCACCGCCGCTTCTGAACGGATGCTGTCCAGGGCTTCCACCAACGCTTCGCCGGTTTGATAACGCGCTTCCGGTTTTTTCGCCAGTGCTTTATCGATGATCTGCTGAAACGCGGCCAGATAGTTGGGCAGCTTCGGGATGGGGTCCTGCAGATGTTTAATGCCAACACCCACCGCCGTTTCAGCACGGTAAGGCAGATCCCCGGTAAACATCCGAAACATCACCACGCTGAGGCTGTATAGATCCGAACGGCCATCTACCGGGCGCCCCGCCGCCTGCTCCGGGCTGATATATTCCGGCGTACCAAAAACCGTACCTTGCGCCGTTTTCGAATCTTCCTGCGAGGCCGCTACCGCGATATCAAAGTCGGTCAGCACAGCGCTGCCGTTTTTCCGGAACAGAATATTTTCCGGTTTTATATCACGATGAATGACCCCTACAGCATGTGCATAATCCAGGGCTCTGGCGATGTCTTTGATGATTTTAATCGCTGCCTGCAGATGTAACCCTTTCTGCAGCTGCTGATTCAGGTCACCGCCACCGAGATACTCCTGCACAACGTATGCATTGCCCTGGGTTTCACCAAAATCAAGGACGCGCGCAATGTTCGGGTGTTTCAGCTGGCTGTGCAGCTTAGCGCCGCTTAGAAATCGCGCGCGAGCGTAAGGCAGCGCGGCAGCGCCGGCGTTAAGCACCTTTACCGCTACTCTTTGCTCAGTACCTTCCTGCGTGGCGGCGTAAATCGTAGACATACCGCCACGACCAAGAATTTCACCGAGGATGACGCCGGGAATCTCCACACCCAAATGCCCGTCGCTCAACGGCTGTCCGCCTGGTTTTGCGCCAGTCGGTTCTCATCACTGGGCAGCGCCAGCAATTCACCTTCCACCAGCTGGCCGAGCACAAAACGCCCTTCGGGAATAATCATGCGCCCATCCAGACTGGCAGCAACACCTGTCCCATGCGCCATGCCATTTATGCAACGATCACTGGTAAACATCCAGTCACGCTCCAGGTGGCGCAGACTGCATTGCGCATGCGCCTCCAGAGGCTGGCTGAAAACCAGCTCACCACGGCGCCAGGTCTGCACAACCTGCACCCCTTCCGGCTGCCGCTTGATACCCCAGCCATGCATACGATTTTCAGCAAACTGACCTCGATAAACTGTACCATCGCGCCAATAGAAAACGCCGAAGCCACTGCGTGCGTCTGCTACAAAATCACCAACGTAGCGGTTGCCGTTAGGCCAGATAAAAACACCCTGACCAATTTTTTTACCCGCCTCAAAAAAACCCACATACTGACGACCATCCACCCAGGTGTAGCTACCCTGCCCCTGCACAACGCCGTTGGCAAAATCGCCTTCGTAAACCTCACCCGTGTGCCAGACAAATCTGCCTTTGCCGGTGCGCTGACCTTCAACAAAGGTGCCCTGATAGGTGTCCTTATTCGCCCAGGTGAAAGCGCCTTCACCGTGCAGCAGATTGTTTTTGAACGCACCGACATAGCGATCGCCATTTGGCCAGGTCAGGCTGCCTTCACCCTCGCGCCGGTCTTCAACAAAATCTCCTTCGTAGGTACGGCCATCTTTCCAGGTATAGGTACCCTGACCGTGCAAACGGTCATTGGCGAACTCACCTTCGTAACGATTGCCGTCTGACCACAGGTAAACTCCTGCGCCGTTACGCAGACCGTCATACAGCTCACCTTCGTAAACATCACCGTTCGCCAGCTCAACACGCTGGCCAAAAGCAGAGCCCGCACATAGCGCTAATGCAAAAATCAGTACTGTTCTGTTAATTATGTTCTGCCTGATCAACAACTTCGATAAACTCAAATTTCTTATCCTGTGAACATTACTGCAATTGGAACAAGTTTTCTTTATCTGCCTGTACATCGTACTGGGTTTGGGCAGCGGTTTTATCGGCGGTCTGCTGGGTATTGGCGGCGGTGTTGTGATCGTGCCGGCGCTGGTTATCAGTTATGACCTTTCAAACCGCTTTGCCCCGGAACAGAGCCTGCTGATCGCGGTAGCCACCTCGCTGGCCTGCATCATCTTCACTTCAGCATCCGCAGGCTACACCCAATATCGAGCCGGTAAGGTGCGCTGGGATCTGTTTCAGAAGCTGCTCGCATTTTTACTGCTGGGCAGCTTTCTCGCGGGCTGGATTGCACCGTTGCTGCCGCCCGAGATCTTTCGCGGCTTTATTGGTGTTTTCCTGGCGATTGTCGCGATAATCATGCTGTCAAACTGGCAACCCGACGCAAAACGGCGCTTTCCCGGTTATCTCGGTTCGGCATCACTGGGCCTGGGCGGAGGAATTACAGCGGGACTGGCAGGCATTGCAGGTGGTAACGTGATTGTGCCTTCCCTGGTATTTTTCAACACGCCGATTCATAACGCCACCGCCACGGCCAGCGCGCTGGGTGTCCCTATCGCATTGATGGGTACTATTGGCTATCTATCCGCCAGCGGTTTTGCGCTGAACAATGGCACCCTGGGTTTTATTGACCTGTATGCCTTTGCACCCATAGTGGTGGGCGCATTGTTTGCGGCCCCCCAGGGTGTACGTTTTGCGCACCAGGTACCCGCTGCAAAACTGAAAAAACTGTTCGGTCTGCTGCTGGTGCTCGTCTCCGCTCGCATGCTGTATTCAGCGGCAACTTTTTAGCAGGGCGATACTCAGGTCAGGCGTCGAATCTGGATCGCGTCACTGGCTTTGTCTGCAAGCACATCTGATATCACCACCACTTTGGCATCATCGTCCAGGCCCTGACGATCACGCAGCACATCAAATGCACGTTGCAGGGTTTTTTCCGGGTCAGAGCTGAATGCGGTTCGATAAGCGTAAACCGCTCGATTCAAGGACAACCGACGGCGGGTCTGGCTGTGATTGGTAAACGCAAAGATGGGTACGTGCATCGGGCGTGCGTTGGTCACGTAATCTGCGACAAACCCGCGCCGGGTAATGACAACAATCCCGCTGGCGTTAATCGCTTCAGCGAGCGCCACAGCATGCACCGCCACGTGCTGCTTATCGTCGGTCACAATCAGATCCTTCTCGTACCCAAGGCCCGGATATCGTTCCGCCTTGGTAGTGATCGCGCGCAGTTGTTCAACACATCTTATCGGGTAATGACCGACGCTGGTTTCGCCGGACAACATCACCGCGTCGACACCTTCGTAGACCGCGTTTGCAACGTCTGTGACCTCAGCACGGGTTGGAATCGGATTCTCGATCATCGACTCCAGCAGGTGGGTAGCCACAATACATCTGCGCCCCCATTGAGCTGACGAATGCACAATTCGGCGTTGCACGTTAGGCAGGTCGGCTATGTCAGTCTCAATACCAAGATCACCACGAGCAACCATCACGCCATCAGCCAGCCGCGCGATGTCGTGAATGTGGGTGACACCTTCCTGGTCTTCGATTTTGGCAATAATCTTTATGGTGTTCTGTTTGCTGCCGAGAAACTCGCGCAGTTCGGTGACATCTTCGGGGCTGCGCACAAAAGACAGGGCAATAAAGTCGACCTCATTTTCTATGCCAAAGGTGATGTCTTCGCGGTCTTTTTTGGTTATTGCGGGAAGGTTAACTCGCACGCCTGGCAGGTTGACGTGTTTCCGACTCCCCAGGGTGCCACCGTCAACCACACGACAGGTCAACTGGTTATCAGATTTTTCCAGCACTTCAAAGTTGAGCAGACCATTGTCTACGGTAACAATTTTGCCGACGTCGACAATATCGACAATTTCATCGTAATTTACTTTGATCGACTTGGTTTCAACAAAAGACGAGTCGCGCACAAACAGCGTGACAATTTCGCCTTCCGCCAGCTCCATCGGTTGCTCAAGATCGCCAGTACGAATTTCCGGTCCCTGGGTATCCAACAGAACAGGTATGGGGTGGTCGATCTTGCGATTCAGGGTTTTCACCCAGTTTATAATCTGCTTTGCGCTTTTATGATCTGAATGGGACATGTTCAAGCGCACCATGCTCATGCCAGCTTCGTAGAGCTTGCGTAACATGTCGTAGCTCGCCGTTGCGGGGCCGATGGTACAAATAATTTTTGTGCGATGGATGCTCATTGCAAGTCGCTTTCCTTGTGATCTGCGGTAGTTTGCCAAAATTGTTTTACGTGCTGCTGCACATCGGCAGCAGCAATTATCCGAGGGTGCCAGTGGACGGGGAAAAATCGTTGCACGTGTGGCGCGCTAAATCTCGGATCAACGAGACAGATTACGCCGAAATCCTCAGGACTGCGAATTAATCGCCCTGCAGCCTGCAAGTTTTTTACCAGCGCGGGCTGTGTATACGCCACCATCTGCCCCCAACCCGGCCCTTCTGCCTGCTCAAAAAACTGTGCCATCAGGTCGCGTTCCAGCGAAGGTGGCGGCAAACCTAACCCAACCATGACCACGCCCTGCAGCGAGATGCCGGAAAAATCCACGGATTCAGCCAGCACGCCGCCCATGACAATGCAGATAAGACCCGTATCGAGTGATCTGAGTTGATCTAAGAGCGCACCGCTGCGCACCTGATCCTGCCCGGGTGTTTGTGCAAGGGTCACTACATCTTTAGCAGCAAGGGCATTAACCAGTTTACTCAGGTAACTGAAAGAAGGCAGCGCCACCAGATATCGACCGCTTTTTGCTTCGAGCAGATCCACCAGAAACCGGACCAGCTTCGGCAAACTGGCGTCACGTTGATTGAAGTAGGTGTCTATGTCCCTGATCACCATCACCGCAGCCTGCTCAGCCTGAAAAGGATTCTGCGCACGTTCCCCAACTGCTGCAGCCTGACCATGAAGGCGCTGGTAAAGGGGCAATGGCGTCACGGTGCCTGAAAATCTCACCACTGCACAATGACCCGCAAAGATCTGCTGCAGGTAGGGACCGGGATCAAGACACACACGCGAAACCCGGACTTCTGAATTATCCGCATGAACAAGGTGAACAAATTCTGTCTCACTGACCCAC